>JAJDBR010000038.1 GCA_029261275.1 Nitrospirales bacterium | reverse complement strand
CTTTTTTTAACTATAGAATTTGCGATTACAAAATGTGGTATCAGTTTTGTGAATTTTTTTGTGGAAATTTTCCAATTTTGACTTTTGTGTTATTAATCAAGAAAGCACAAATAGGATGTAGGTATGGTTTTATAACATCTTGAATTTAAAATATTTTCAATTAATGGGTTTCCTTAAAGCCAAAATTGAAATTGAAGGGGAGAATATTATCCTTTTATGTTTAATGGGCGTCCGGTATCGGCTGTGAGTTCAATTGATCGTTGCAACACTGTATCTTATCGTTTTCTTTTAAAGATGGAGTGTACCGATGAAACACCGAACCCGCATTTACTTTAACGCTGAACAACGAGCCGACATTTGGGATCGCTGGCAGCGTGGCGAATCCATGAGTTCCATTGGGCGGCTCTTTGAGCGAGAGTCCTCGTCCATTTATCCGCTTCTTCAGCGCAGTGGCGGGATTCGCCCGTCAACGAGAACACGCTCACGAGTCGCTCTGAGTCTGTCGGAACGCGAAGAGATTTCCCGTGGAGTCGCCAGTCAGCAGTCTATGCGTTCTATTGCTCGTCAGATCAAACGATCCCCCTCCACGATCAGTCGTGAAATCCAACGCAATGGGGGGTATGATAGCTATCGAGCGTCGTCCGCCGACCAAGCCGCTTGGGATCGCGCGCACCGGGCCAAACCGTGTAAGCTGGCTCGGCATCGCTCCCTCGCGAAGGTCGTCGCGGCTAAGCTCAATCAGCAGTGGTCTCCACAGCAAATCGCCGGGTGGTTGCAGAGACAATACCCAACGAGCGAGCACCAACGCGTGTCCCATGAAACCATTTATCGCAGTCTGTATATTCAGGCCAGAGGCGTCTTAAAAAAGGAGCTGCAGGCCTGTCTCCGGACCCAACGAACCATTCGTCGCTCAAAACAGGCGAGTCTGAAGCAACAAGGCCTGGGGAAAATCACGAATGCTGTCTCCATTAAGGATCGGCCTGCTTCCGTCGAAGATCGCGCGGTCCCCGGTCATTGGGAAGGCGACCTTATTGGCGGCACCCACAACAGCTATATTGCGACCTTAGTCGAACGTCAGTCGCGGTACGTCATGTTCGCCAAAATAGAACAGAAGAATGCGGAAACCGTCGCGGCAGCTCTCATTAAGCATGCCCAGCAATTACCCACCGAGTTGTATCAATCCTTGACCTGGGACCGAGGCACCGAGATGGCGAATCATCGTGACTTCACCCTCGCGACCGATATTGCGGTGTACTTTTGTGATCCGAAGAGTCCGTGGCAACGAGGTTCCAATGAAAATACGAACCGGCTGCTTCGGCAATACTTTCCCAAAGGCATCGACTTATCCAGCTATACGCAAGCGCAGCTCAACAACGTCGCGCGGCAGTTGAACGAACGGCCGAGAAAGACGTTAGCCTATAAGGGGGCGACGCAGGATTCGGGAATTATCGTACGCTAAGCTCCGGAAAATGGCCTTAGATCGCGGAATTGACCGGGTTTTATCTTACGATGCTGCTGCCAGACATAGTCACCGGTCAGGTTGATGTGTTCCCAACCTAGTGGTGAAAGGTACTGCAGCAACTCTTCGCTTGCAGCCGACCCCATCGAGGTGACCGCACGTTCGAGATAGATCGTATTCCAGAGCACGATCGCCGCAGTCACAAGGTTCAGACCGCTCGCGCGGTACCGTTGCTGTTCGAAACTGCGATCGCGGATCTCACCCAGTCGGTTGAAGAACACAGCCCTGGCAAGTGCGTTTCGAGCCTCTCCCTTGTTAAGACCTGCCTGCACGCGGCGTCGCAAATCAACACTCTGCAGCCAATGGAGGATGAACATCGTCCGTTCGATGCGGCCGAGCTCTCGCAGCGCCACTGCCAACCCGTTCTGGCGCGGGTAGCTGCTGAGTTTGCGTATCATCAACGACGCAGTGACCGAGCCCTGCTTGATCGACGTGGACAGTCGTAGGATGTCGTCCCAATGAGCCAGAATGTGCTTGACGTTGATCGTGCCACCAATCATCGCTTGTAGTGCTGGGTAGTTACTGCGCAGGCCAGGCACATACAGCCGAGTATCTTTCAGGTCACGAATGCGCGGTGCAAATCGAAAGCCGAGAAGGTGCATCAACGCAAACACATGATCGGTGAATCCAGCCGTGTCCGTGTAATGCTCCTCGATGCGCAGATCTGATTCGTGATACAGCAACCCATCCAGTACATAGGTTGAATCCCGGATACCGACGTTGATGACCTTGGTGCTGAACGGCGCGTACTGGTCGGAGATGTGCGTATAGAACAACCGGCCCGGTTCGCTGCCGTACTTCGGATTGACATGCCCGGTGCTCTCGCCACGACCGCCAGCGCGAAAGCGTTGTCCGTCAGAGGATGAGGTCGTGCCGTCGCCCCAGTGTCTGGCAAACGGATTGGCCAGTTGCCTGTTCACTAACTCAGCTAACGCACTCGTGTAGGTCTCGTCCCGGATGTGCCATGCCTGTAACCAGCAGAGTTTCGCGTATGTCGTGCCAGGGGACGACTCGGCCATCTTGGTCAATCCAAGGTTGATAGCATCCGCGAGGATCGCAGACAATAGCAGCGTGCGATCGGGTGCAGGACCGCCAGTTTTGAGATTCACAAAATGCCTTGTAAATCCAGTCCAGTCATCGACATCCATCAGCAGTTCAGTGATCTTGACCCGAGGCATCAGTTGCGTGGTCTGATCGATCAATCGCTGTGCATCTTCGTGAACGGTTGTGCTCTGCGGCGTCAGCTTTAGTCCAGAGTCGGTGACGGTCGCATCCGGTAGCTCGTTGTCCTGAGCCAACCGACTGACGAGTGACAGCTGAGTGTCCAACTCGTCCAGTCTGCCGCCAAGATAGTGCTGGCCATCGGTGAGGATAGCGATCGGCAGTTCCCCATCGCGCGACAGCCGCTCGAAGGCAGGCTTGGTGATCAGGTAGTCATCGAAGTTCCGAAACTGTCTCGAACCCCTAACCCAGATGTCCCCTGAGCGCAGCGAATTCTTCAACTCAGACAGCGCGCAGATCTCATAGTAGCGTCGATCGATCACACCATCGCTGAACACCAATGCTTGCCAGGGTGGTTTAACGAAAGCCGTCGGCGCTGATACCGGCACTGTCCGCAGGTTGTCGGCGTTCATGGCCCGCAACGAGTTGATCGCATCGAGAACGGGTTGGGCAGCTCGAGTAGCTTCGAACGTCAGGACGTTCAGAAACTGAGGTGTGTAGCGACGCAGTGTTGGGAACTGGCCGTCGATCAGATGAAGGTGATCAAACGAACCGGGACGAGCCAGTTGGTTCGCATCATTGACGCTTTTGATGAAGTCGGCCCACGGAATCACTTGTTCAATGGCATCGAAAGCATCTGCCCCGGTTTCCTTGGCTCGTAGGAGAGCCTGCCCAATGGCTGAGTACAGGCGGACCTTTTCGTTGATGGCCTTACCTTCGCTCTGAAACTGTTGGTGGTGTTTGTTCCGGGCTGTGGCGAAGAGCTTGGTCATCATCCGATCGTGCAGGTCGATGATCTCATCAGTAACCGTTGCCGAGGCCTCCAGCAAAATCGCAACGAGCGTGGCCTGTCGACGCTCGGCTTCGAACCGGCGCAGGTCTTGGGGTGTCATCTGCGCGCCTTCACGCGCGATTTTCAGTAAACGATTCTGATGAACGTTCCGACCGATGTCTTCTGGCAGCTCCAGTGCCTGGAAACACCGGAGCCTTTCGAGGTGTTTCAGCATGTAGCGCGAGTTCGGCTTCAACGGTGATTGACGCAACCACACAAGCCATGTCAGGCCTGTTCCAGGTTTGATGTCCAGAAGTTCATCGAGGCGTTGGCGGTGCTGTTCGGTCGTACGTTCGATCAATCGACGGTAGAGCCGCCGATTAGCGAGTGCCAGTACTTGCGAACAGGCTCGATCGATGACCATGATCGGTGGAAAGACAATCTGATGCTGTCGCAACAATTCGACAGCACGCGTGGCGAGTACGATGCCCTTGTCGATCTGCAGTGCGGTCTCGGTCAATGTACGGACAAGACGTCGAAACTCTGCCCTCGTGAACGCTGTCAATTCAAGATAAGCTCGTAGCGTCAGCAAATGTTCTCGACGCGTTTCAGCTCGCTCCCCGTAGTTCTTCCATACAGCGGTATCCAGCCATAGCTCCGTGCCAACCCAATGAATCAACACGTCCGGCACTTCTCGATCTGCAGCCAGGGCGTGTCCGGGATACCGGAGCAGACAGAGTTGGACGGCGAAACCAAATCGGTTGGCATCACCTCGCCGCAATCGGATGAGCGCGAGGTCGGTTTCCGAGAACGTGTAGTGACGGATCAGTTCGTCATCGGTTTCTGGTAGTGCCAGCAGGGTGTCCCGATCAGCCGCCGTCAGAATTGAGCGTCTTGGCATGGGAGAGTGTCCCAGTTGATCTAAAGTCTAAATTGGACAACAATGGAGCCTGTAAAAACAAGGCGTTGCGGGCTACTTTTTCGGAGAGGTTCAATTGGGACAGCGAGCAGCCATCTATTGCCGGGTATCCACCGCCGATCAGTCCTGCGAGCGACAGGCCAGAGATCTGCGCGCGTTTGCTAAGCGCGGTGGCTATCAGGTGATCAAGGTCTTCAAGGAAACGGGTTCCGGCACGAAGCTGGATCGTGCCGAGCGCAAGAAGATCATGGCCCTCGCGCAGGCAAGAGAGATCGATTGCGTTCTCGTGACGGAGCTTTCTCGGTGGGGTCGCTCGACCCACGATCTGTTGGGCACCTTGCGTGAGCTGGAAAGCTGGAAAGTCTCGGTGATCGCTATGAGTGGGATGACATTCGACCTATCCACACCACATGGTCGGATGATGGCGACGTTTTTGTCTGGCATTGCTGAGTTCGAACGCGACTTGATCAGTGAGCGTGTGAAATCTGGGCTGGCCGCCGCCAGAGCGAGAGGCAGGAAGTTGGGTCGGCAACCGGGACAACGCCCCAAGTCAGACCGGCTCGCACCGAAAGTGGTGGCGTTGGTCGATGAGGGCCGCATGGTGGCGTTGGTCGATGAGGGCCGCAGCTATCGTTGGATCGCGCGTGATCTGGGTATCAGCAAGAACACGGTCATGGACATTGTGAAGAGGAAGCGTGACGTGGCTTGATCGAGCACATCATGTTTCTCTATAGCGGACGTTTGATCTGCAATCAGGTCGGCCATCGGATCATACCCAGTAAGAATATCGGATACATCAACCACATCGTTTTCCACTGTTGGGTTAGGCCCACAGGTACACTTTTGTCTCCATATCTTTTCTCGTACGTATTCCAGTAGGATTAGCACTAATATAAAGGGAGACCCGTGTAGCGCTCCTCCTTTCTTTCCCCAAAGCGGATGAGAAATGAGGGACGGTTTTTTTTTGCTTCAAGGTCGCTGAGGGTATGCGAGGGGTCAGGGTCTAATATTGGCAGACAACTTCAGCACCTAATTGAGTGACCGGACAGTTCTTCGCAGAACGAACTCGACAAATCCTACGTTTCTAAAGGCGTCCATAATTCTATGAATAGGAAGAAGGGACACTAGGCTAATGAAAACAACTCACTTAAGCATGATCAAGTTTTCGATGGTAATGGTGATAAGTGTTATTGTGTTGCCCTTTTGGTCAACTGAGGTCTGGGCGAAAGCCGACAAATCTACTAATGACAAAAAGGTTACCATTTGCCACCTCCCTCCTGGGAACCCGAACAATCCACAAACGATCACCATTAACCAGAATGCCTTGGACGCACACCTTGCGCATGGAGACTATGAAGGTGCGTGTACGGATGGGGGGGGTAGTGACTCTGATGGCGATGAAATACCTGATTCAGAGGATAATTGCCCTGTCGATCCGAACCCCGACCAGGCAGATGCTGATGAGGACGGACTAGGTGATGTTTGTGACCCCACTCCATTGCCTGACCCTGATACTGATGGTGATGGCACTCCCGACAATATAGACGAATGCCCCAACAACCCCGGTCGAATAATTTCCAGTCCGGATGGATGTACCCCCGAAGTCTCGGGAAATGTGTCAGAGGGCCAACCCCTGACCCTTGAGCTGACGGGTGATTTGTCTAAAGGCGCACTCACGATACCGGCTAATGCGCTTCCGGCAGGGATGAGTGTGACGTTAGCCGAGGTCGATCCGAGCACATTGGCACCACCCCCCAATATCGGGAATGAAGAACGGATAACACCGGTTTACGCACTGACGTTTTCGGAAACGCTTCCGGCAGAACCGGCCTTCCAATTCACTATTCAGGTACCTGAGTCGGTGACAACCAATTTGTATGCCCGGTACAAGATACAAGGCGGAGTGGGTTTTGATGACAGGGTCGACAGCGACTGGGTGGCCTATATCGGAAAATATGATGCGATTTTGTCGTTATACACACTTGTGCTCTCGGCAACGGCAGAGAAGATTTGGATTGTGGGAATTCATCATCCAAATTCTAACAATACCTCCTTAAAACTGGATTGGGCGGCACCACACACACTGTTAAGTCAGCGCACCCAACATCCTCAAACAAAAGTGTCTAAGCCCGAAGATACAACGGGACAATCGTGGCTATTGGGATTGCTAAACTTCGCTGGAGAAATCCTCTCAGGGATAATTCCGTCGGCCCACGCCGCTGGAGAAATAGCGGATTTTGATCAACATGGATGGATAATAATGTGCGACTCGTCCACGTGGGCAAATTCAGAAACTCCAACTCCCTTTCCTTGTGATCAAAATGATCCTGATTGGATGAAGGCCGCAACTGAAATAGGGGATAATGTTGTTGACTCTACGGAAGCATTAAGCTCACTTGGGTTTCCCAGAGGTGCACTTGAACTACGACACCTCGACGAAATTCAAATGTCCGGCCTGCCGTTTCTTATCAATGACCCTTTTGGACGTTCTACGACTGACCAACTGTACTTCTTACTTTGGGTGGAACCTCCCCAAGGGAAACTATATGGGTTTTATTCTGCAACTAGCTCAGAATTGCATGTCATGACGACATACACTGCCACTCCAGGTGTTGCCATCCACGAGTTGATGCACGCTGTGCAATGGGCATTAATACCCGATACTTGGGATTTCAATTGGATTGTGGAAGGTACTGCTACAGCCCTAATACCATTTGCCCCAGATTATATTGGGCCTATTGGCACAGAGTATCGTGTGTTTGGAGGGTGGCGTGATTGGTTTTGGTCGCTCAATGATGAGGACGCGAACAATGAATATGAAGTCGCTGAATTCTGGTTATCGTTGGATCCATCACTTGAGTATTTACCTTCTTTGTACCAAGAGCTTGCTAAGCTAAGCCCAGATGAACTAGCACTTCAGTACACGGCAGTTGATCAAGCGCTAACTCAGAATGGGCAAGCTCCACTTGTTGAGAACTATCTCAACCTTATTCAGGACCGTAACTCCGATTTTGAGTATCGACATTGCCAAACATGCTCTGGCCCAGATTGCAACTTTATGGATACTTTTCCCTCAATGTCCGCAAGTTGCTGGGATATGCAATTCCAGTGCGACCAGCCAACAACGACGATAACGCTGAAAGGTCAACCATCTCTCAAACTCATGGTAGACGGGGAGATACACGATGCCAACACAAATGTGCCGGTGAATGATACGGCCCATGTCTGGCTGATTAACGAAAACTTAATAATAGCAGATGAGGCTGGTGAGCTAGAGGTGAACTGCAGTGCCGACGACGTCGAGCTTATTTCACAGACGCATAGTATAAGTGTAGCTGCAGGTGCATCCGGCATCGGCCCTTCGTCGTCTCCCGCCAATACATCCGAGTCATTCTTCCATGCAATAGACTCATACGAGGATTTGAGTCAGCCCAGTAAGGAACGCTGGGAGCAGCGCATAAACAGCGAAGACCCTATTAACACGGAGAATGTCATTGAGCCATTAGGTCTCGGAGAATGGCAAGACTCCCTTGTCGCTACCGCAGAATTCAGAGCAACAAAGAGCCTAACCAACCCAGGTACTGCCCAGTCTTCGGCAGAAGCATCTGGGGAGATATTCACAAATTCATTCCGTGTTGACACAACTCTCGTCTCAGAGGGGAGGCAAGGCGCAGACTCTAGTCTACAGCAGGAGGGGGGTGCTCTTCCGCCCGGGGCAAGGAGTGTAAACTTATCTGATTATAAATACCATGTGACCGAGACGACGGACCTCATCGTGAGTTGGGGATGCGACATGTCAGGTGTGAGTGTCGATATGAGAAACTTGACTACGGGCACCAACGAATCGTTATTGTTCATTGTTAACGCAATTAATTTCCCTGGCTGGGAATGCGGATCGAAATCGTGGGAGATTCCATTTAATCACGATGTGACCGTGCATTTCGACACTGTGTACAATAACATTAGCGGCACCAGCCAGGTCCACAAAAATAATGGTGGCGAATACAAGATCGAGTTGATACCCCAAACAGGAGACTAAGAATACAAGTAAGGCGATCAAACTGCCGTAACAGCATGGTGGGTTTGTACCCAAGAACGGGCGAGAATTCCCCCGCAATAACGACAGGATTCAATGGGGATCTGTTCGGAATTCAGCGTAAGCCCTCCACCCTAAATTATTTTTGCCAGTCAGTTGAATATGAAGGCATGGTGCTCGTTGATAATCCGCTCAATGAAGCGAGCCTTTTTACCCGTCAGTAATGGAGGGAGAATACGGGCCAGCGCCTAGAACGTCCTCCAGGTTGACGGGAGTCTCTGCACTATCAGCTTGAATGGGGTTCGAGATGATCTTCATTCCTATCCCTTCTATCCTTTGTGTTGGTTTTGCGTTACCCCTAGAAAAAATAATTTTGCGGTCACCAAGAAATGGACTATCGAAAGGTGCCGGCACAGGAGGGGCGCTCGGAGTACCTTTTTCTTTCTACGTCAAACTTAAGCCGTAAGTAGCCTTGGCCCACTTCCCTGCCCGTGGTCTTCTCATAGTAACGAACAGCCCTGCTTTTAAAAGGCTCACTTAGCGAATCAGCCCATTCATGGAACGGCCTGTTGCGCTTTCGCGCATTGCAACTGAAGCATGAGACGGCCATGTTTTTTTTTGAGTGCAGACCGTCTCTGCTCACTGAGTCCATATGGGCAGTGCCTCAATTTCCCGTCCTAATAGGGCCTGGACAAACTCAAAATACTCCGCTGGATTCTCATGGAAATGTGCCCGAAAAATAGGATCGTTTCTCCAACATCCTTCCAAGATAAGATCGCCCTGTGGTCTATCCACGAAATTTTGGATACATCTGAAAAACACGATACTGCGCAAGGAAGTGTGATGGTGAATTCAATTTCTCAATTTTTACATTTGGTAAAAGTGAAAATTGAAAAGACGTTCTGGGAGAAACTGTATGTTCGCTTTGGGTCCAGACTGTGTAAAAACTTCCCAACCGCATCATTAGCAACGCGATAGGAGGCACCTCAGCCCATCTCCCCTTTCGTTGTTCGTTGAGACAAGCTTTTCCGTTTTGTGTCACCTCGAGCCACCTCATGCTTCGCCGG
>JAJDBR010000037.1 GCA_029261275.1 Nitrospirales bacterium | reverse complement strand
GCCTCCTGCCAGCCTAACGGCCCATTTTTCTAAAGAGCGGAGTCCAGGAGTGGTTTTTCGCGTATCGGCAATCTTGACCGAATGCTCCCGAACCGCACGACAAAATTGATGAGTGAGGGTGCTGATTCCGGAGAGCCGTTGCATGAAATTGAGTGCCACTCTCTCAGCTTGGAGCAGGGATTGCGCATCTCCGGTAATGGTGAGGATTTTGGTATTTGGCTGAACCCAGGTCCCATCGGGTTGATGAAATTTTAAGGTGAGCGAATGGTCGATTTGATGAAAGACTTCTTGGGCGACCGCGAGGCCTGCAACAACCATGGCTTCTTTTGCCACGATTTGGGCTTTGGCAGATAGGCAAGTGGAAAGAAGAACATTGGAGGTTACGTCTCCAAATCCAAGGTCTTCCTCCAGGGCTGCTTGAACGATCTGTCGAATGTCGAATTGTGGCGGAGGAGCCACACGTTGGTTCGTCCTCATGAGGGTGTCATTGTGGCGAGCTGGTGTTCGCTACTAGTGAGCAGGGACAGCTCTTGGCGTAGGCTGGTCACACGCGCTTCGGATTCTTGAACGACTGAAGGTTCGGCTTTTTCGCGGAAAGTTGGAGAGGAGACCCTGTCTTGAAGGCGGCTACATTCTTTATCTTTGGCTCCAATTTGTTTTTTCACTTTTTTGACCACTTGGTGCAGATCCAAATTAGGTTCAACCGGAATACCAATTGTCAGGTTTCCGGCCACGAGCTGCAAAATACGATCAGAAGGCCAGTCTGTGATTTGAGCAAGGGTTAGCGATGAGCGAAGAATTGATTCGATATAAATCTGTACGTTCTTGAGGCTGGCTGCATCATCGTCATGAGTGGTCGTACTATAGAGCGTGAGTGGTTGATTTGCTGGAATATTTAACAGTGCACGACCGGTCCGAGTGGTCGAGACAACCGCTTGGAGTATGGAAAAGTCGTGTTCAGTCCCATTGTTCGTCCAACCCGGCTGCTCAGAGGGAAACGGTTGAGTCATAATCGAAAGGCCTTCGTGTGGGAACGATTGCCATAGTTCCTCGGTGATAAAAGGCATGACGGGGTGGAGAAGGCGCTGAATCATTTCGAACGATTCTAAGAGGGTGTGACGCGTGGCGCTCGCATCTGGATGATTCTCTTGTTGAAGGCTGGGCTTGGCCAATTCAATATACCAATCACAATATTCATGCCAGATAAATTGATAGAGGTGAGAGGTGGCTTGGTCAAACCGATAGTTCTCTAAGGCCTGAGTGACTTCACGAATGGTATGGTTGAGGCGACTGAGTATCCATTGGTCAGGGAATGATCGGGACTTGGGCTGCGCTGAGGGTTGGGTTTCATCGGTATGGAGTTGAATGAATCGCGCCGCATTCCAAATCTTGGTGACAAAGTTTCGGTAGCCTTCAATCCGTTCTTCAGCCAATTTCATATCGCGGCCTGGAGAAGCCATGGAGGCCATGGTAAATCGTAAGGCATCGGTTCCGTATTGGCTCATTTTGGTGAGGGGGTCGATGACGTTGCCTTTGGACTTACTCATCTTTTGTCCTTCAGCATCTCGGACCAAGGCATGGATATAGACATCGCGGAAAGGGATTTGTCCCGTCATCTTGATGCCCATCATGACCATTCGAGCCACCCAAAAAAAGAGGATATCCAAGCCCGTGACCAATGTCGCGTTGGGATAGAACGTGTTGAAGTCTTGCGTTTGTTCCGGCCACCCCAACGTGGAAAACGGCCACAAGGCTGAAGAGAACCACGTGTCTAACACGTCAGGATCTTGGAATAAGTCAGATCCTCCACATTCGGGACAGACGGTAGGGTCCGTTTTTGAGACAATAGGTTTGGCGTCGGAGGTGATGTAGCAACTCATGGTCAGGGAGGGAGACAGGTCGTGATCTCCCGGATTTTCTTTACTGGTAGAGCTTGGTTCTACCAAATGATCTTTGTTGCAGGACCGACAGTACCAGGCCGGAATTTGATGCCCCCACCAGATTTGTCGGGAAATACACCAATCCTTAATGTTACGCATCCAGCCTAGATAATTGTTTTTCCACCCTTCAGGAATAATGCGAATGTTTCCGGTTTCTACGGCTTCGATGGCTGGAATGGCCAAAGGACCTGTCTTCACAAACCACTGTGGGGACAGATACGGTTCGACCACTGTTTTGCAGCGGTAGCATTTCCCCAGGGCCATAGGATGGTCTTCTTCTTTGATCAGAAGTTCTTGCTCTTGTAATGCCTCAATGACTAGGGGGCGAGCATCATGGACAGTTTTGAGACTGAGGGTTGCCAAAATGTCTTGATCTACAAGTGCCTTTTTAAGGCCCAAGGGATCCATTCTGGCTTTAATATCAAGAAGGGTGAGCGGTTCCAATCCGTGTCGCTCTCCGGCTTCGAAATCATTAAAGTCATGGGCTGGCGTAATTTTCACCGCACCGGTACCGAATTCCCGATCTACTGAAATTGCATCGCCTACGATAGGAATCGTGCGGGTGGTTAAGGGAAGCTTTACCTGCTTGCCGATGAAGTGCTGATAGCGAGGATCTTCTGGATGAACCGCAACCGCGCGGTCGCCCAGCAACGTTTCAGGGCGTGTGGTGGCGACTGTGAGAAACGCTTCTGGATCATCAGCAAGGGTATACCGAATGTAGTAGAGCGTGCCTTTGATGTCTTCGTGTTCGACTTCGATGTCCGAAAGAGCCGTAAGGCATCGAGGGCACCAATTGATGAGTCGCTCCCCCCGGTAGATTAATCCTTCGTCATATAGCTGAACGAACACTTTTCTGACCGCAAGAGACAGCCCTTCGTCCATCGTGAATCGTAGGCGATCCCAATCGCAGGAGGCTCCTAGTTGTTTGAGTTGCTCAATAATGGTGTCACCCGATTGGTGCCTCCATGTCCACACGCGCTCAATAAATGCCTGACGGCCAAGATCTTCACGTGAGAGGCCTTCCTTTTTCAGTTGACGTTCCACAACATTTTGCGTGGCGATCCCGGCATGGTCTGTTCCTGGGATCCAAAGTGTTTGGATGCCTTGCATGCGTTTCCACCGAATGAGAATATCTTGCAGGGTATTATTGAGGGCATGGCCGATATGGAGGGACCCCGTCACATTAGGTGGCGGAATAACAATGCAAAATGACTCGGGTTTTTCGGTGTGCCGTGGGTGGAAAAGCTTGTGCTCAGCCCAATGGGAAGCCCATTTTTTCTCGACTGCTGTTGGATTATAGGTTTTATCTAATGGAGGAGATGACATATTGAGTTGGGGGTCAGAATTGAAGGCGGCTGGATGTTAGCATGGGACCTGACACCTCGCAATCAGGGGAAGGGTGAAAACAAATCGCCCACCTTTCAGGATGGGATACACAAGGGCAGCGTTCCCTGCCTTTGCCGGAATGGTTTCACGGAGGCAGGTCGCCAAATGGCTGTGGCCAGATATGGTGGGTATGCTCCGCTTCGTCATACCGGTCACGCTTAGGAAATGTAGCAAGCAATGCTATAACTTTTGAGGCGGACTTTGTTGATTATTCCCTCGATTGTTGAAAAATGAGTTCGCTTCGAGCCTGTATGGACCAGGTGCGAGCGATATTCAACATTCCCGTATAGACTCTTGTTCCCATTATGAACCCTATGGTATACAATTATGTCATTAAATTAATCCACTAAGAAGGAGAGTCTATATGCCCCGTGGTCGTGAAAAAGATCGTGAAATGCGAAGAAAGCATCGGAAAAATCAACGTCGGGTGAAAAGTCTAGAGACAGTTCGTCGTGAACAAGGGAAGAAGAAATAAGCGATTCCGGCCTCTATAGGAACATATTCCGTTTTTGTGTGTGTTGTCTCCCGCCACAATTACTCAATTCTCGGTTCTAACCTTACCTGAAAACCAGCCTTATTTCGTATGATGTAGCGTGGGCTCAGGCTGCTTTTGAGTGAGCTTCATGACACCCTCTCCAATCAAAGCCATCTTTTTCGATGCTGTTGGAACCTTGTTTGATATTAAGGGTTCTGTGGGACAGGTCTATGTGGCCTACGCCAAGAAATATGGGATCCCGGATACCGTTGAAATGGTCACTGCTCTGAATAGGGCGTTTAAGGAAACCATGAAAACCATGCCTGCACCAATCTTTTCTGTGGAACGTCCGGAGAAATTAAAACAATGTGAACGGTTATGGTGGTTTGATGTCGTGCATGCCGTTTTTTATCGGGTCGGTATGTTCGAGGGGTTTGATGATTTTTTCGATGAAGTTTTTGCGGCATTTGGGGAAGCGACGCATTGGGAACTTTTTCCCGAAACACTGGAAGTGCTGACTCAATTAAAGGAACGAGGATTTGAGCTGGGAATCATTTCCAATTTTGACACCCGATTTTTTCAGGTGGCTCGTGCGCTTAAAATACATCAGTTTTTTGATTCCGTGACGATTTCTAGTTTAGCTGGGGCGGCCAAACCTGCGCCGAAAATTTTCACGTATGCCTTGGAACAACACATGCTTGATTCCCATGAAGTGCTCCATGTTGGTGATCATCGAATCGAAGATTTTGAGGGAGCTCAGCAAGCTGGTCTGTATACGGTCTTAATCGATCGTTCGGAGACAGCCCTGCCGGATAATCAGATTTTTTCTAGTTTACTGCCTTTACTTGAGCTCCCTCTGCTTCAGCCATCTTATTCCTAATCCTTATTGATTTACCTACTATTGTGCAAAATTTTTCTGGGGGTGTGCTTTGCCCTCCATCATGTTACCGTTAGAAGAGCATTAGAAAATTCCTCTGTAAGGCTTGACCATTTTAGCAGTTCGGCGTAATGTTTGTTTTTCGAATTGACTATCAATGCTGGTGCGGCATTTCGAATATGCCGACGTTTCCCTACCTGTTAACCTGTCGATTGATTATTTTTCCCCTCTAAGACAAGAGCTATGGAAATATTTGCCATAAGTGCGTTTCTTAATGGTCTAGCAGCCATCGGACTCGCCGCTTTTATTTATTTTCGCTCACCTCGAGATCCACGGCATTGGACGTTTGGCTTATTGGGAATTTCCACAGCTATTTGGAGCTTTGGTTATTTTGCTTGGCAAATTTCCGCTTCCGAGGCCTACGCCCTATTTAATCTTCGCCTCTTGATGGCCGGTGCCATCTTTATCCCAATCACTTTTTTGCATCATGTTCTGTATTTACTGCAAAAGGAAAATTCCTGGAAAAATGTTATTACGTGGAATTACATTGTTGGGGGAATTTTCCTGGTTTTTGATGCCACGCCTCTTTATATCCAAGGTGTCCAACAGATATCGATTTTCCCCCATTGGGGTGTCCCTGGCCTTGTTTTTCATTTTTGTTTGGTGTGGTGGATAGGTCTCATGGTTGTTGCTCTTGTGCTTCTTGTTCAAGCCTATTCAAATGAAAAAGGGCTGCCCAGGAGACAATTTCTCTATTTACTCATTGGATTCACAATTGGAATTGTTGGGGGGGCTACCAACTTTCCCTTATGGTATGGCCTTGAAATTATTCCCTACGGTACGGTGATTTTTGGGATTTATATTTCAATTGTGGCCTATACTTTATTGCGATTTCACTGGCTAGAATTTTCGGTCTACGTGGAAAAAGGATTTTCTTATTTTGTATTAATGTTATTGCTTTCCCAGCCTCTGTACCCTGTTCTTTTACTTGCTCAACAACAAGTGTTTGGAACAATTAATCCTCAATTTGCCATTATTCAATTGATCTTTCACCTCTTGATGGTGGTGGCTGCCTTTCAAATGAAGGTTGAGACAAAGGGTGCGGTGGCCAGAACTATTATGAAAGGAAGAGAATTACGAATTCAGACCTTGGCAAATTTTTCGTCGAAGGTCACCAATTTTCAAAATGTTCCCGAGTTAGGTGAGGCAATTTTAAAAACACTGGGGAAAGGGGCTAAAGCATCTAAAGCGGCCATCTTTATTTTAGAAGTTACCGAAAATCGCTATCAGGCCATTTCCACGATTGGGTTTCCGCACGATCACCCTTTAATTAGAAATGGATGGCCAATTTTCAATGATCTCCCTCAATGGTTATTAGCGACCCATTTACCATTATCCCTGAAAGAATTAGATGTCGCTGATGAATGGGAAAATCGGGTGGCACAAGAACTCAATGAGGCTGGGCTAGAATTGCTTTACCCAATCTTTGGAAATAACCAATTGTTGGGTTTTTTGGCTTTTGGCTCTGATTCAAACGAAGTGATTCGGACGTTGGGCGGAAAAACAGTTTGGGATACCCTTATCCAAGAATCTGCATTAGCCTTAGAGAATGCCATTTTACGTGAAGAAAATCGGCGTTCCCAGAGTCTGCTGTGTCAAGTTGATCGGTTGCGTTCTCTGGAAACGATGGCGGATGGCTTGACCCAGGAATTACATAATCCATTGGTGTCTATTAAAGCGTTCGTTCAGGTTGCTCAAATGCGGCAACATGATGGGGAATTTATGGATGGGCTTCATCGAATGATAGGAGAAGATCTTGAAAAAGTTGAGGAATTGACCAAAGAGATCCGTGAATATGTGAAGCCCTTATCTAGCCAATTGGGAGAACGAATTCATATCCATGAGGTTATTGACTCCTGCCTATTATTTGTCGCGAGCAACCCTAGCTACCACCATATTATGATAGAGAAAATATTGAGTCCGAACATTCCAATGATAGACATGGATCGCCAAGGACTTATGCAAGCTATTTTTAATGGGCTCCTCTTTCTCCTCAAGGATTCAGATACTTTGGGTGGCACGTTGACCATTGAAACAAAAGTCGACACCCAAATCATGGGGCAAAATTGGTTTCAGGTAGCTATAGGATGGAAGTCAGATCTGCCGGTTCCAAGCCTTGCATTGGTCTCAGTGGAAAGCTGGGACTTTAATGATGCGTTGGGAAATGCCCATGATCCTTCTATGGCCCAAGGGGTTATTCTTGCCACTCAAATTATTCAGCGCCATTCTGGGAACTTTCAACTTCTAACCAGCAAGAATTCCATTCTGGGAATTCAAATTCAGCTACCTCTCAGTCTCTCCCATGACCATAAGCACCTTGTCAGTTCATTTCCTCTTTCCGGTACCTCCCAATCGATTAAATCGAGTTCAGACTCTGAGCCTCTTTTCTCCTAAAGGAGAATTGGGGCAAGACTTTCAATTGGGCAGGGAGGTTGTGTTGAGCTAGATCTAGATAATTTTCTATATGGATGTTTCTGAACAAGCGTTGTTTTCCTTTTTTGAAAAGATCCCGGTGGGATTTTATCGCTGTACTCAGAAGGGATTGGATCGGAAGTTTCAGCTTATCACGCCACATGTTCCGGTCCTTCTTGACTTAGCCCCAGAGCAACTACTTGCCGATTCTCGAGCCTTTTTCCGTCGGATCCATCCTGAAGATCGCAATAAATTTTTACGAGCATGGACGGATTGCCAGTCCTTACCTGCTGTGATCTGCGTCGAATACCGAATTCTGACTGAGACGAATCGTGTGATTTTGATTCAAGAACATAGCGTGATGTCACTCGACGAACAGGGAAAGGGAAATATATGTCAAGGAGTGCTGCTAGAGATCCCCAATAATCAAGTTGTTCAAGATGAATTGCGTCATTGGGACCAAGAACTTCAATCGTTAACAGAGAATCTTCCGGACATCATAGGAAGAATTGATCATAAAAATCGAATTCTGTATTTGAACCGATGGTGGGATAGTCTTGAACATCTTCCTCCTGAAAAATATTTGGGAAAACGGCTTGAAGATTTAAGCCTCTCTCCAAAAGTTTCAGGTATTTTTGAAGGCAAAATTGCCGAGGCTTTAGAACGTGGGATACCCGCAATTCTTGAAATATCGCACCCTACGGTGAAGGGGATGAAAAATTTTGAGGTAAGATTTTGTCCCGAACCAGTAATTGGTAAGCAAAGGTTAACGGTGTTAATGATCTGTCGAGATATCACAGATGTACGAACAGCAGAACTGTCTTTTAAAGAAAGCGATGAAAAATTTCTTCAACTTGCCGAAGTGATTGATAGTGTTTTTTGGATATGGGATATCGAATTACAACGAATTGTCTACGTTAGCCCGGCCTATGAACGCTTGTGGGGAGGAAATGCGGAAAAGCTTATGAACAATCCTTTTGATTGGCTGAGCATGGTTTCCCCTGAAGATCGTGCACGGGTCGAAGCCCTTTTTTGGAAGCGCTTAGATGGAAGAAGTCTAGATATTGAATATAGGGTGATTGGCCTCAACGAGGAAATTCGGTGGGTCCACAATCGAACCTATCCCTTGAAGGATACTTCTGGGAAGATAGCCCGAATCATCGGGTTAGCTCAGGATGTGACCGAACGAAAAAAGTGGGAAGAGGAGCGCGTGCATGGAGCGAAGCTAGAATCCTTGGGGCTGTTAGCAGGTGGCTTGGCGCATGATTTTAATAATTTTCTTACCGCAATCTTGGGACAATTGTCCTTAGCCAAATATGAAGTCGAGGCTAAACATCCACTCTATTATCGGCTTGCCGAAGCTGAACAAGCTACCTTGCGCGCACAAGACATTGCCCGGCAACTCTTGACATTTTCTAAAGGGGGAGATCCGGTTAAAAATGTCGTGTCCCTAGAAAATATTTTGGAGGAAAATGTTCGATTAGTCCTGGCCGGTTCCAAGGTTCGTCCCGTTTTTCGGCACATACAGGGCCTGTGGTCTGTCAACGCGGATCTAGGACAAATCTGTCAGGTGCTTCATAACCTTGTCATTAATGCCCGACAGGCTATGGAGCATGGCGGAGAATGTCTTATTGAGGGCCAGAATATTAGTAAAGAAGAGGGCGAAAGGCTGGGCCATAGTGTGCACTTGATTTCTTCGCAGGATAAATGGGTCCGAATCACTGTACAGGATCAAGGAATAGGTATCTCCCAAGAAAATTTAGTGAAAGTTTTTGATCCCTATTTTACGACCAAATCGACTGGGTCCGGCTTGGGACTGGCTGCGTCATACTCTATTATTCGGAATCATGGTGGAGTGTTATGGGCCGAGTCGGAACTAGGAGTTGGAAGTCGGTTTTCGTTCCTGCTTCCTGCTCTTTCTCAGGAAAATCTTGCTCTTCCCCCCACTACGAAAGACATAAAATTTGGTTATGGCCATATTCTCATCATGGATGATGAAGTTCAGATCAGAAAGGTGCTTGGGGAAATGGTTCAGACCTGTGGCTATAGCTTCGAGGCTGTCCCTGATGGGGAACAAGCGCTCCACGTGTTTCGCCAAGCCCAAAACGGTGGGAAACCGTTTTCTGCGGTAATATTGGATCTCACAATTCCTGGGGGCCTTGGAGGAAAAGAGGTCATCAAAGAAATGCTGTCTCTAGACCCGCACCTACGAGCGATTGTGGTAAGCGGGTATTCTAATGATCCCATATTGGCCAATTATGCAGACTATGGATTTAAGGGGCGGGTCGCAAAGCCCTTCAACCTTGTTGATTTAAGCATTGTCCTAAATGCGGTTATAGAAGAAACTGTGTTGTGAGGGTGTGTTTAGTGCCAACCCTAAGCATGGGGATTTTCATGAACGACTGGCCTCGCCCTAAATCCCTTCTCAAATTGTCTCATTTCTGATTGCCGACAATCTGGTTCAGCACATAGGTTAACGTTTTTTTTACCATCCAGGAAGCATTAAATGTTTCTCTAGTTAGTGATCTGGAGAAAGAGATTGATGCCTTCAGGTTCTTGTTCAATAGAAATGTTGTGATCCGGGATTCCACAATCTCTCGCAAGTTGACGAAGTTCATCTCTTGTTCGATGAATGAGGTTCCAGTTAAAGAGGTCCATGTAGCCTCGAGAAGGGTTGTTCGTCGAAAAATTACCAATAATAAGCTTGCCGTTATTTTTCAGTAAGGGGAGAAGTCGTTTGATCATTCGCTTAAATATTGAATCGTTGAAATAATCAAATAATCCTCCTGACCAGATGAGATTATACGTTTTGTTTGTCGTAAAGCGCAGCACGTTTTTGTTGAAGAACTGGATATGCGAAAGAAAGTTTTGACACAAGTTCATGGCGTAATTAATGGCCTGAGCATCTTGTTCTACGCAATCTAACTGAATTCCCTGAGCTCCTAAGATTGTAAGAGTTTCATGCATGTCTCGACCTGGTCCAGAGGCTAAATTTAGTATATGGCAATCTGTGGTGGCCTGTGTTTTGGCTTTCCATACTTGGTCAAGGAAAAATGAAATGCGATTTCTAATAGCTTTGGTTGCTGTTTGATGGTGAGAATAATGATCCCATTTAGCCAGATGAGAATTTGAGGAGGTATGATAGGTGTATATTTTTTCAATAATTTGAAAGTCTCCTGCATACCCCAAAGGCTTGTGGTAGGCCCAACCTTGAATGGTCTCAGGGGAGAGGGCATCACCAAAAGCCTCCCGCACCCGCTGGAATTGCTCATCAGAAAGCGTGGATTTGCATTTATCTCCAGAAAACCATTGTAGTAACGTATTGAGCATTAAATAATCTGAGGGGGCTGGGCCTCCTTTTTCAGATAAATGAGAAATAAACCCTTGGGTCTCGTGAACAAGTTTTTCAATCTCGGGCGAGTGTGTGGGGGCCATAAGGGCGAGAGGAATAGGTTGAACGGACATAGAGCACCTCCTGGATGAAATTGTGAACGCAAACGTTGTTGACGATTAAGAAGAACGAAAAAGGTCAGAAAATGGAAATCTGGCCTTTTTAACTGGGGAAATGATGTGCGAGAATTGGCGTTTCGAAGAGATAAATCGGTGGTGGACCCACCAAGTGGGAAAATAATACAGGAAGCCCTTGAACCGGATTTCGTCCACATGTTAGGACAAAGACCCCGGAATTATGGGGTTTAAATAGTTAATGAGTTGTTACGGGGGCTCAAGGATCATTGGGTATTCCTCCATTTTTGGGGGTGAGAGAAAAACTTAAGGGGGCTGTTCTCATAGGAAAGGAATATAATGACCCTGCGTAAAAAATGGGACATTACCTGAAAAAAGGTAAAACTGTCTACCGAGGTATGTTTAAGTAGGTGGCCGTCTTTTGCATGTAAAGGGATAGGTGAGTTTTTCAAGGCGAGGAAGAGTTTATTAAAACTGGATGCTTGCCCAAATGGGTTCGATTGAGAGGTTCGTTCGTATGCCTTCTCCCAAGAAAAGTAAAAAGAAGGCGAAGCTAAAGCCGGGCTTCTCCCAGATTCAGGGTATTCCTCTTTCAAAAAAGCGGAAATTTCAAAGACGTTTATTGAAGTGGTATGCAGAATGTGGTCGGGATCTTCCATGGAGGAGAACCGGAGATCCCTATAAAATCCTGGTGTCTGAGGTGATGTTGCAACAGACGCAAGTTGATCGTGTGATTCCTAAATTTCACGAGTTTCTGCAAAAATACCCTACAGTTCAAGACCTGGCTGACGCCTGTCCTGATGACGTTCGACAAACTTGGTATCCCTTGGGATATAACATTCGTCCCTATCGCCTCCATGGGATTGCCTGTGAAACCGTGGAACGGTATGGCGGAAGGATTCCTAGCCAAGAGGATGAGCTGTTGTCGATGAAGGGGATTGGGCGTTATACGGCAGGGGCAATTCAATCTTTTGCTTTTCAAAAAGATGCAGCAATTCTTGATACTAACGTGATGCGGGTCTTACATCGCATCTTCCTTGGGACCGGGGATCCTAAAAAACAAAAAGCGATCTTGTGGTTGCTCTCGGGGAAATTGATTCCTAAAGGAAAAGGTTATGATTTCAACCAAGCCTTAATGGATTTTGGTGCTATGGTGTGTACGGCACGGAAACCCTTCTGTTTGCTCTGCCCTATGCGAAATATTTGTCATGCCGTTTCCTCTCATGAATAACCAAGGCCTTCAAGAGTTACCCTTTGTTGTTGTGGTTGTGGCCATTCTTCAGCTGGAAGGAAAAATCTTATTAACGAGAAGAAAGCTTGATGCCCATCAAGGAGGGTTGTGGGAGTTTCCTGGGGGCAAGCAAGAAGTTGGTGAGACTTTGAAGCAATGCTTGCGAAGGGAATTAAGGGAAGAGCTTGATATTACGGTTGGGGTATTACAGCCCTTCGACGTTCTTCGACATTGCTATCCTGATAAAGAAGTGGAGTTGCATTTTTTTACCTGTTCACAATATCACGGAGATCCCAAGCCTCTTGGAGGTATCGATATGGTCTGGGTTCCAAAGGGGGAATTATCCTCATATGAATTCTTAGAAGCTGATCGTCCTATTGTAGAAAAATTAATTGGAAGAAGCTCTGGGAAAGAGTCCTGTTCCTAAGTATTTTGCAGAAAAATATCGCCTGTAATGAATCCAATGTTGCTTGAGGAAATTGTTTTTGGCTTCCTGGTGCATTTCTGGGGTTTCTTCTTGTGTGTTTCAATGTGAATGTCTCGCTACGACCTTGGCAACTCATACCCCGTGTCTCTTGAGTTCTTGTTAGGCACAATTTTCGAGTGAAACTTGCCATTTTTCCCTGATTTGTTTAGTTCTTACGTCTTCGTTATCTGTTCCTGCTTTCTCGTCTGGATTATCTCTGCTCCTTACACTCAATGGATCCTCACAAAATAAAAGATCTCTTTCTCCCTTGAATAAGGGGAATGAAGAATATTGACAATGTGCCTGGGCTGTGTTATTTGCAATAGACTTGCAATAATGGTTTTGCCTTAATTGTTCTTCGATTCATTTTACTCCAGGGGTAGAGCTTATGTTAGAAGCTACGACGGGTCAGGGATTGCGGGCTACTGGAAGGCGGATGACTCGTACTCGAAAGGCCGTTTTAGCCCTCCTAGAAAGGACGCATCAACCTTTAAGTGCGTCAGAAATTTTTTCGCAATTACAGGAAGCCGATGTCGCGATTGATTTAGTGACGGTCTATCGGACGGTGAATGTGCTAAAGGAGATAGGTCTCGTGGTTCAATTAGATCTTCACCAAGAGGGGCAGTCCAGATATGAGTTAAAAGAAGGACGTAAGCATCATCATCATATTCGATGTCAGATTTGTGGAAAAATTGTTGATTTGTTGTTGTGTCCCCTAAAGAAACTAACGAAATTAATTGAAGCGCGGACACAGTTTATTGTGGGTGACCATACCTTGGAATTTTCCGGGCTCTGTCCGCAATGCCAATAATTGAAGAAGGTCAGAAAATGAATGCCTTTGGGCCAAAACTTTCTAAAGCGGGATCTATCGCTTCTCTTGTCTGTGCCGTGCATTGTGCGGTGACTCCCTTAGCGTTGCTCGCTCTCCCGGTTATTGCTGCCCATTCTTGGGATGGGTTAGATGGAGTGTTAGGAGCGTTTTTGGCAAAGACGACTGAATGGGTTTTTATTGGAGTCATTGTATTATTAGCTGGGTTTGGCTTACTTGCGACGTATCCTCGTCATCATGATATTCGACCTACAGTTCTGACAATACTCGGGCTTATTGTCTTGGTGATTTCGCATCTCTGGGTGGAGGCGGGAAGTGGAAAAGAAATTTTTCTTGATGTCCTTGGAGCGTCATTAATCGCGTGGGCAGGTTTTTGGAATCGTCGTCTTTGTCATCATCTAGGCTGCCATACTCATGACCATGCCCTACGCTCTGCTTCTTCTAAGATAGATCCTATCCCGGATTTATCTTCTAATCCGTAATTCAGAAGAAAATAGACCTGAAAATGTGGCGATTTTGAAAAAGAAGGCTTTCGTTAGTTTTTAACCTACGATAGCTTTGTTGGTGGATTTGTCCAAAGTTTCGGCTAATTCATCAAGGAGATGTTCAGTTTCTTTCCATCCAATACAGGCATCGGTAATTGATACCCCCCATTCCAGCGATTTTCCCGCTTCCCATTTCTGATTCCCTGGCATAAGGTTGCTTTCGATCAAGAGGCCCATTATCGCCGTTTGTCCTTGGGTAAATTGTTTAACTACTGATTGGGCTACAGGAACTTGCCGCGTGTGATCTTTTTCTGAATTGCCATGGGAACAATCAACCATAACGGGGCGATTAATATCTTCCTTGGCCAGACAACGGACGGCTTCTAAAATATCTTCGGGATTGTAATTCACTCGCCCTCCTCCGCCTCGGAGCACGAGGTGGCGATCAGGGTTTCCGTTGGTTTTGATGATGGATGTTAGCCCTTCGGCATTTACACCTATGAAACTTTGGGGATGCCGTGCAGCCACCATAGCGTTGAGGGCAACTTGGAGCCCCCCGTCAGTTCCATTTTTTAACCCGACCGGCATTGAAAGCCCACTGGCCATTTCCCGATGAGTTTGGCTTTCCGTGGTGCGGGCACCGATAGCCGACCAGCTTATTAAATCTGAAATGTATTGAGGCGTCACGGGGTCGAGAAATTCTGTGGCACACGGCATACCCAGATGATTAATTTTTAGTAGAATGGAACGTGCCAATTCAAATCCTTCCCCGATATCACATGATCCGTCTAATTTGGGATCGTTGATAAGGCCTTTCCAACCGACCGTCGTCCGGGGTTTTTCAAAATAGGTTCGAGAGATGATTAACAGATGGTCACGGACACGATCTGCAACCTGTTTAAGTTGTTCGGCATATTGAATAGCAGCTTCAGGATCATGAATTGAACAGGGGCCGATGATGATGGCCAGGCGATGGGTATCCTGTCCATGAAGTATGTTTCGAATTTCTTGTCGTGCTCGCAGCACCATCTGAGCTGTCTGTTGGGGGAGGGGGAGTGTTTCCTGCATATATTTTGGGGCAGGAAGTGGAGCAATGTCGATAATGTTTTGGTTGTTAATTCGTTCGGCCATAATGGAAGTCCTTCGCAAGGATAAAGGGAAATGACTAATGCCAATATTTTAAAAATTCCAAAAATGATAATTTGATAATAGTCTAATCCTATGCGGTAGGATCAGGCAACTGAAGCGGGGTCAGTACTTATTATTATTCCAAAGGTTAGTGGTTTATGGGTGCACTATCAGGTGGTCTAGAGTTATAGTCAAATGTAGTGTCTGAAACGTTGTTCACGCGGCGACTGAGTCCGTGGTTGTCTGTTCAATGCCATCAGTAAATTTGATGCCTGCGATGACTTTGGGCAACTCCTTGAATCCGCGTAGCCGTCGCCAAGTTT
>JAJDBR010000036.1 GCA_029261275.1 Nitrospirales bacterium | reverse complement strand
GGCGAGCGTTTTGCCGTTCGGAATAGCGGAGCAAGAGTAGTCATTGATGGAACAGGAGATCATGGCTGTGAATACATGACCGGCGGAGTTGTCGTGATCCTAGGGAAAACCGGCCGAAACTTTGCGGCGGGAATGTCCGGCGGTGAGGCCTATGTCTTGGATGAAGAAGGAACATTCCCCGAGCGATGCAATATGGGAATGGTGGAACGGGAAGTAGTAGAGGCACCTGAAGATATTCAAACCCTTCGCACGATGATTGAGGCACATTTCCGCTATACCAAAAGTGAAAATGCGAAACGAGTGTTAGGTGCCTGGGATACGATGTTATCGAAACTTGTCAAAGTGATGCCGAGAGACTACAAACGCGTGCTCCAAGAACGGAAAGCGGCCTTAGCCAAAGAACATGCGAAACGTGAGCGTGAGGTGGTGAATCGTGGCTGATCCGCGTGGGTTTTTGAAATTTACTCGTGAGGGCCCGCAGCGGCGACCCGTGGAACTTCGCGTTAAGGACTACAAGGAACTCTATAATCCTTTTGAGGACGAGAAGCTCAAGATGCAGGGAGCTCGGTGCATGGATTGCGGGGTTCCGTTTTGCCAAAGCTCCACCGGCTGCCCTGTAGTAAATTTAATTCCGGAATGGAATGATTTGGTTCATCGTGGGCGGTGGAAAGATGCCCTCAAGGCCCTACATACAACCAATAACTTCCCGGAATTTACTGGTCGCCTATGTCCTGCCCCCTGTGAGTCGGCCTGTGTCTTGGGAATTAATAGTGATCCGGTTTCAATTCGAGTCATAGAATGGAATATCATCGACAAAGGATTTGAAGAGGGCTGGGTTGAGCCGGTCTTGCCGGTGGTATCGACTGGGAAAAAGGTGGCGATTGTGGGTTCCGGGCCTGCTGGATTAGCGGCGGCTCAACAATTGGCACGCGCGGGACATCAAGTCACGGTTTTGGAAAAATCCGACAGAATCGGTGGGCTTCTGCGATACGGCATTCCAGATTTCAAAATGGAAAAGTGGGTGTTGGATCGACGATTGGAGCAGATGCGCAAAGAAGGTGTGACATTTGAGACGAGTGTATGCGTGGGAGTCGATACGAACCTAGAGACGCTGTGCCTTGATTTTGATGCTGTCCTGCTCGCAATGGGTGCTGAACTCGCTCGAGAGCTTCCGATTCCTGGGCGGAATCTTAATGGGGTCCATCTGGCCATGGATTATCTCATGCAACAAAATAAGCGAGTTGCGGGTGATACCATTAAAGGCGAAGAAATATCTGCCAAAGGCAAACGAGTGGTGGTCATCGGAGGAGGAGACACCGGTTCAGATTGTTTGGGGACGGCGCACCGTCAGGGTTGCGTGGAAGCACATCAATTTGAATTGTTGCCTGAACCTCCTCCAACCAGGGCTGGCTCCACACCCTGGCCGCTATGGCCGATGAGATTGCGAACTTCTCATGCTCATGAAGAAGGCTGTGACCGTGAGTGGAGTATTTCCACAACTAAATTCACAGGAGAGAATGGGTGCGTCAAGAAATTGCATACGAATCGGGTGGATTTTAAAGAGGGAAAGATTGTTCCAATTCCTGGCTCTGAAATGGAGATGGATGCCGACCTGGTCTTGTTAGCAATGGGCTTTGTGGGCCCGGTGAAAAACGGGCTCTTAGATTCTTTAGGGCTCAACTACGATACCAGAGGGAATGTTGCGGTCAACGAACATTTCATGACGAATATTGATGGAGTGTTTGCCTCAGGTGATACGAAGCGTGGAGCGTCTCTTATTGTCTGGGCTATTGCAGAAGGACGGAAAGCCGCACAGGGCGTTCACCGCTATTTGGAAGCTGGACAATCTCTTCGAACTCCTTAGGGCCCTTCTCTTCAATATTTCTAAGGCCTTCTCGATATCTCCTTCCTCCGCAGAAAGATTTCTTTGGCCCAGTTCTGCACTCTCAATTTAGAAATTCCTGGCATGGGCAGCACTTCCTCTAACAAGGGTTTGATGGATTTCTTGAATGAGACGCAATTCTATGTCGGCAAGCTCTGCTTGAGGGGCGGCAAAGATATGGCCATTTCTAGAGAGTTTCTCAAATTCGGCACGAACCCAAATAGTAGTGCGGTCGCCAGCTCCTTTCTCAATCATGGCGAGGTATTGATTGCGAAACCCAGATAGTTCCAACGATGGTGGGAGAGAAGTCTTTCGATCCGTAATATATATGGCTTTTTGATCCGTTTTCATGGTGGTGAGAATTGTATAGCCATTTTTTGTTAAGGCCTCTTCCATGATGGTAGAGACGACGGAGAATGTAAAAGGCAGTTCATGGGATTGGCCACCGATTTGTTGAATAATGAGAGATTTCCTTATGTGGTCTCGTTGACTGCGCAACCATTGGGCATCTCCTTGAAGCTTGGCATTCTTCTTTTCTAATGATTGTATGGTGCCCAGGTCCTTTTTAGGAGCTTTGGTCAGTTGTGTAATTTGACTTTGAGCTTCTTCTAATTTGGCTTCGTATGAGGCTGTCGTCTCTCTATTTTCCTGGTTCAAGCGGTCAATTTGTTGTTGCAAGACCTTGTTGCCTTCCTGAAGCGATTGAATCACCGATTCTAATTTAGCAGCCTGTTTTTTTAACTGAAGGGTTTCGCTTTGAAGGGCTGTTTGATCTTGAGGACAGGCTGTGAGCATGGGGAGACAAACAATAGCTCCGAATGCGAAAGTCACTCGAATCAGAAATGCCTGGATAGGGAAGTTCTGTCGTGGGACTGTGGCGTGCCGTGGTTCTGGCATATTTACCGGCTCAGCGCGGTGAGCAAGGATTCAATGAATGAGGAGAGTTGCAAATGGGTACCTTTTATTAGGTAGTCTATGCTTAATCGTCTGTTATTTCAATTATTGGAGCGGGAAGCTCCGTCTTTGCTGAAGAGGATAACCATACAAAAAGGAGCGATACATGGCGTCATTGATCCGAAAAACTTTTCCCGTTCCTCCTCTATCCTGCAATTGCTCCATTGTTGGAGACGTAGATTCGAAACAGGCTGTGGTCGTTGATCCCGGTGGAAACCCGGAACGCATTCTTGAGGAAATTGAATCCTTAGGTCTCACGGTCTGTGCCATTTTGCATACCCACGCCCATTTCGATCACTTTCTCGCCTCAGGGTATCTCAAAGCCGCGACGGGAGCGCCGCTCTGTCTCCATCCCCATGACGAAGACCTTTGGGGCATGTTGGAGATTCAATGCCAAATGTTTAATGTTCCTTATGTTCCAGCTCCCCCTCCTGATCAATGGATCCAGGATGAGGAAGAGATGGTCATTGGCCCGTATACGGCCACAGTTCTTCATACCCCTGGACATACTCCCGGCTCAGCTTGTTTTTATTTCCAAAGCCAGGATTTAGTCTTTTCTGGAGACACCCTCTTTCGGGGAGGGATTGGTCGGACAGATTTATGGGGTGGAGATGGGCGGGCGATTGTTCAATCCATTCGAGACCGATTGTATGCATTGAAAGAAGACACGCTGGTTATTCCGGGTCATGGCGGTGAATCGTCTATTGGTTGGGAGCGGGAGCACAACATGTTTGTGAAGGCCTCCTGACAAATTGAGTGATGAGGTAGTTCCTTACAAAGAGAAAATGAGCCCTTTATTATGGCTTGCTCATCAGAGGGGTCGGCTGTTTTTTATGGAGAAGGGTAAGTATATGATCAGTGTTAGTAAGAATACCCTAGGTTCATAATTATTTCCAATGAGCAATCATTTGAATTTATAGGAAATTCAAAACTTTTTCTTAAACGAGGCTGTGTTTGCCTAAAAACCTTCTTGCTTCACAGAATGCCTTATGCTATAAATCATTCCTCTTTTGAATGGATATTATTGTAATCAATAAGAAAATTGACTTGCGTTGTTAAGTAAATTCTTTATTATCAACAAGCTTCTCATGAGGAGGTGGGCGATGCACAAAGTGCTTCTATCCGTCCTTTTAAGTGCGGTGTTAATTGCAGCGGGTTCTTCAGCAGCTTTGGCTTTACAGTCAGGTGGTGTGGCTTATGGTGACCTCGAAACAGGTAAGGTCTCTGGAATTGCATTTAACACGTTAGATGTCGATCTCGAATACACCATTATGGAATTAGGTGGGAAAAAAGTCATCTATCCACCAACCTCTGTTTTAGATCTCAAGACCGGTGGAACTGCTGGTCGTGGTGCTTTCCGCCCAGTTCTTATCAAGGTGACCAATGCTACAAAGGCGGAACATGGCTTTGATTTGTCGGCCGATTCAAAATACGCCGCCCCAACGTCTATGCATGTTAAAATCGTTGTAAAGCCAGGGGAAACCAAATATATTGGTATTCCCATCAGCGACCTCACCTATGTTACAGCAAATAGTATTTTGAAATATAAATGCCAATTACATGCAGGGCATTTAGGCGGTACGCTCATGATTCTGACAAAGTAGATTGCAAGATACTTATTGCCTGCAATGTATTGTGGGTGATACGAAAAAACCCCGTTCCTCAAACAGGAACGGGGTTTTTTTTTGATATAATTTTAGTTGCGTCAGTTGTCTAGATTGATGAATGTAAATCTTTTTAGATTTCCTTCTCTTCGCTGTGACAATCAACTTTGGCGCCTAAAGATATTTGTTGGGCTCCAATGAGTTTTCCTTTGACCAGAAGAAGTAAAAAACGGTTGGGCTGGGCATCCTCTTTTTCTGATTTGACTTGGAGTTCTGTATTAATGTCCACAATGATTTCATTCGAAACATCTGAGGTTGTATCATTGATGACCCAAAAATACCGACTGCCTTTTGGATACACCTGGGCAACAAATTGATCGATAACCATTGAGAC
>JAJDBR010000035.1 GCA_029261275.1 Nitrospirales bacterium | reverse complement strand
CTTAACTTTTCTCTTCTAATTCTTCTCTTTGAACCATACGCTATTCTTCAGCCCGAATCTTTATCCTGATCGGATTTAAGGGATTGTCTCGGTCATCGGTTGGACCTGCGACGATCTGATCTACCACATCCATTCCTTTGACGACCTTACCAAAGACGGAGTATCTTCGGTCCAAGCTCCCCTGGTCTTCTACGCAAATAAAAAATTGTGAGCCGCTATCCGCAATGTCCCGAGTGGAATCTTCATTGCGTGGCACTTTGGCCATGGCAAGGGTGCCTCGGCGATGAGGGCGATCACTGGTTTCTGGGGGAAGACTGAAGCCTGGCCCGCCGGTGCCATGGAGGCTGCGATCGGGATTCGTGCTCAGAGGATCTCCACTTTGGATGATAAACCCTGGGATAACTCGATGAAAGGACAGGCCGTCAAAGAACTTCAATCTGACTAGATTCAAAAAACTTTCGACATGGCGTGGAGCATCATCCGTAAAAAATCGAAGTTCGATGTCTCCCAACGGTGTGGAAATTACGGCCTTGGGGTTTTTCTTTTGAAATTGAAATGAAGCTGGTGTCGACATAGGAAAAGCACTGTAGCAAGCGTCTGTAAAGGTCATCAACCCTTCCAGCGATTTCTAGAAAAATAAAGAAAAAAGTTGACAGAGAGTGCTGTCTCAGTGGTCACAGTTGTATTGGAGACCTAAAAGAAATTTCAGGGCACCATCTTCTCAATTAGGATGGAGCTCTCCTCTAGAGTGTTGGTGCCATTAAATGAATCTTTGAGGGCGTGACAGGCCGAGGCGACTGCTGTGGAATAGAGGAGATTGTGTAGATGCCCTGCGATGGTTGGCGAACGAAATGATCGTTGCGAAATGGTGCGCCCCACGCCTAACGTTTCGATGCGGGCGCCGTTATCAAGTTGATCAAAGGCGTATGGCTGAATAAGTTGAGGAATACCGGCTTGTAACGCTTGGGAACATGTGCCAATGCCCCCGTGATGGATGAGTCCGGCGCAATGTGGCAGCAGTTGGCTCAGCGGAGCATAGGAAGTGTGGATGATGGAGGAGGGTAATGGGTGAGGAAGCTGTTCAGGATACCGTGTTAGGAAAATTCCTGGTCGTTTCATGGCTTGGCATACTTTGGTCGCTTCGTCGAAAAACGAGCTTCCATGTTTATTGGCAGACCCCGGAGTAAAGACCAATGGGTGTGGGTGAGTCTCTAGAAAAGTTTGCATAGACGTTGGCAGAGAAGAAGGGCCAGCGTCGTCATATAAGGGAAAGCCAGTCAGGACGGTTGAGCGAGGCCAGTCCAGTTGAGGAACGGCAAACCATTCTGGAAACAGGCCGAGCACCAGGTCAGGAGAATGTAACCAATGATGGAAAATGCGCGAAACCGGCTGGAGGCCCAGTTCCCGGCGAAAACGATTGAGCTTTGGCTTGAGAAGAGGATCGATGAGTAGGTGATCTAATAATGTCCACACGCCCTGCTTGAATCCCACAGGTAGCCAATCTGGTAAAGGGAGGCCGGGCATGCGCGGCGCCTGATAGGCAGAATGAAAGACGCCGGGAGATAAATGGACCGTTACTAGAGGAATCTGATGCGTTTCCTGCACTAAGCGTGCGACGAACCCGAGCGTGGTACTGATGAGTATCGTCTTTTCAGATACGAGTTGAGAGCAAAGGAGTTGGTAGGCTTCCTCCAGAAAAGTCCCCGACATCATCCGTTTCATGATGACTCGCCAACCTTTGTGGGCATGCCATAAATCTGGATGGTTGGCCACCTCATCGTATTCTTCAGCCGAACCCATGGCGACAAAGTCTAACCCGGCTTGTTTTACCAGATTGGAGAAATGGCCATTCGTCAACAACGTGACAGCATGACCACGAGAGTGAAGCGCGCGACCTAGGCCAACAAGAGGTAAGACATCTCCGTAACTTCCCACTGCGACCATTAAAATGTTCATTGGAGTCTGGTGTCCCAGCTAGCCTTGGCCTGCCAAATCGGCGAAGGAGAGATTATTTGTTTGCCATCGTTTGAGCCGGCAAAAGCCCCAGGGCATATAGAGACCGAATGTGATGATAGTGAGCACCATAATGAGAAGCCAGTTCCAAAAAAAGCCGAATCCGCTTCCATGAAAGGCCAGCTGGCGTTTCTCGATAAAGGTATGTTCTGAAATCCATCGCTGTTGGGCGGAATAGGCCCAGGGGAAAAACAGACCGAAGGTGATAATGGTGAGGACCCAAGTCCAAAGAAACAACCATAAACAACTCAACCCAGTTCCACGAAACTCAAATTGGCCTTGATTCATTATTGCACCTCAGTGAATGGGATTGTAAAAATTCAGGGACGCGTCTCATCAATCGAGGGGCTTGGAGTTGACCTATCTTCTGGAGCCATACTAGCGTACCAGATGTACATAAGATTTGGGATATCCATGGGTTGATTCATCTTTCCTCACATTCATTCTGATACGAAAAGGAGGAGATTATGAAAAATGTGGCAGTGATTCTTTCCGGCTGCGGGTTTTTGGATGGAGCCGAGATTACGGAAGCAATTAGCACGCTGATTGCTATTGGCCAAAATGGTGGACAGTATAAAGTGTTTGCGCCAAACAAAGAGGTGGCTGAGACGAACCATCTGACGCAAAAGCCGACCGGCCAACAGCGAAATGCGTTGCAGGAAGCGTCCCGTATTGCGCGCGGTGCGATCCAACCGTTAGAGGATCTCAAAGCAAAAGATTTTGATGCGCTGGCTTTTCCTGGTGGGTTTGGCGCGGCGCTTCATTTATGTAATTTTGGTGAGAAGGGGAGTGGGGGCGAAATCGATCCGCAGGTGGTTAGGATTGTGAAGGAATTTAGCGAGAGTCAAAAGCCCATTGCGGCGATCTGTATTGCGCCAGCTATCATGGCACTAGCATTTGGGAAAAAGGGGGTAAAATTAACGATTGGGGACGATGCCGGGACGGTCGAGGAAATTGAAAAGACTGGAGCGAGACATCAAAATTGTGCAGTCGAGAAATTTGTGGTGGATCAAAGCAACAAGGTCATAACCACTCCGGCATATATGTATGGATCAGCTCAGCCGCATCAAATCTTCGCGGGTGTGAGCGGAGCCATTGCCGAACTCATCAAGATGGCGTAGCGGTAGGGGGCGTGTCCAGATAAACGCCAATACGACTGCTCCTGTGCAGATTAAAGCACTTTGGAGAAGAAGGGAAAGATTGAGAAGGAGAATGGACAAAGAAAAAAGGCCAATCATGAGGACGGTGGCGGTGACTTTGGCGCTTTGACTAATGCTGCCTTGCTGTTCCCAGTTTTGAATCATGGGTCCCAGTCGTGGCTGATTGAGCAACCAGTGATGAAGTCGAGGGGAACTTTTTGAAAAACAATAGGCCGTGAGAAGCACAAATGGAGTGGTAGGCAACAAGGGCAGAAAGATACCGATTATTCCCAAAATCAGGCTGAGCCAGCCCGATGCCATCACGAAGATTCTGAGAGGAGTAGATTGAATCATTGTCGG
>JAJDBR010000034.1 GCA_029261275.1 Nitrospirales bacterium | reverse complement strand
ATAGTGGTGGGTTTCCATCGACACACTTCGGCGGCGAAGCTCGGGCCAGAGAGAACCGTGAGCCAGGTGTGCCAAGCCTCAGGCAATTGGCCTTCCACCACTTGACTCATCAATTGAAGGGTGTCTTCCTCAATCCCTTTGCTCGCGATCGTGATAGGGCGAGGTTTTTTCAACAGAGGGCGCAGTTGTGTCACCATGCCGGCCATCGCGTGAGACGGTACCGCCAAGACGATAAGATCGGTGTCCTGTATGCAGTCAGACAGGCTGCTCATTGCTTGGATAGAGTTGGGAAGGACCACATGTGGCAAATACCAGGTATTTTCACGTTGGGCTTGGATGCTCTCCACGACTTCTTTTTCGTAAGCCCAGAGGCGAACATTCAACCCTTTAGTGGCGAGTAGATGGGCCAATGCGGTTCCCCATGCCCCGGCTCCAATCACGGAAATTACCCGAAAAGCGGAATCGGTCACGTCAGATCCTTTGAAAGATGGTAGTACATGAAACAATGGTTCACCGCATTGATCGGTCGACCAACGGGATGAATGGGCAAAGAAGGAATCAAAATGATGTGAGGGGCAACGACACTTAGTAAAGAAGAGGAAGTCACACTCGTAGAGAAATTATATGAATGAAGATGAACTTGGTCAAATATTTCTTAAGGCCCTGCCTAGGCGACTGATCCGAAAACCGGCAAGACAAGGTAGGTCTTGCTATGGCAGAGTGAGTTTCTTTCCTCTATAAGAAAGTAGGTAGGACTGTGAGTGTCACGAAACCTTGTTCGTCTTGTGGGTATGGACTCGCTCTGAATGGCCGGTTTTGTCCAAAATGTGGAACTCGGGCAGATCGCAAGGCTGAACCAGACTCCCAATCCCAACCAGAGCCTCTGAACCTTCGGATTCTCTACATCATGGTTGGGTTACTTCTCCTGGCTGTGCTTTTCCCACCCTGGCAAACTCCCATAGAGGAAACTCCTGAGTTTTTAGGGTTTCATTTTCTTTTCTCACCCCCATCCGAGGGGGCATTGCGCAGTCCTATACTTCATTCCATTCAACTGTTGACGATTGCTGTGGGGGGCTTGTACTTCTCTTGGGCCTTCCGAGGAAAAGAATAAGAAGGGTAACAGCTTGTTGGCCACTTTTTGAAATGCGATGAGGCTCTTCAGTGTTTGCGGGGAATCCACCAAGCCTGTTCGGCTTTCTGAAATCCAACCTTGGGGTAATAGGGCATGGCCTCGGGAGCTGAGAGGAGGCAGATCATGACCTCCTTGCCTAATTTATTTTGCATGGTGCGAAGAAGTTCCTTCCCGATTCCCCGGCGTTGATAGTCTCGAGCAACCGCCAAATCCGAGACATAGCAGCAATAACTAAGGTCAGTCAGCGCCCGAGCGAAGCCGACGAGTTGGCCATTGTCACGTGCACTGACCATAAGATTGGCATGTTGAAGCATTTGTGTTAGCCGGGGGAGGTCGTCAATAGGCCGGGAAATCCCTGATTGCCTATACAGATCGGCGACTTCATGGGGATCCACATTTGTTTCAAATTGATAGGACAGCTCATTCATGCGTGATTATTGAGCCACCTGCAAAATTTGTTGAATCGCGGCAGATTTTTGGACTTTTAACACTTGGTAGATTTTGGGTCCATCATCCAAGACATATTGGCGGTCTTCGGCTTTCACCTTCACGCATGCTCCTGGACTGCTCTGAAGGGACACGAAACGGGTCACCACGACCGGATTTTTTGAGATACGAAGAATGCTGATGGCACAGCCTTCGCCATCGTATGGGAGAGAAACAATTTTGTGGTCATCCCATTCCTTTATGTCATACACATGGGTATGGACTTTCAGGTACGGCGCACTACCATTCACCAAGGAAGCCGTGGAGTCGATACATCGTTGAAATTCCCGCATGCAGGTAATTCTAGAAGTCCGTAACACGTCGTCATTATTTCCCTCCTTTAACATCCAACTCCCTTGCACATCGATCCATTTATCCCAGTCATCATTGCGAGACTGAAAGGGTGGGAGATACGGGACAATTCGATTGAGGACCTGATCGTCTTCCGTTAACCGTTGGAGGGTTTCAAAATTGACGTCTCCCGTGACAGACAATCCGGTCTTTTTTTGATAGGTGGTTAAGGCTTGCTTGGTGGCCTCATCAAGTTGCCCAGTAAACGGACCAACCCCATATCCAAACCGACCTAAGAAGATTTGCACCCCAGTGACCAATGTGCGGAATTCTTTAGGATTCTTCCGAAGCATGGCTAATTCTTGGTCCGCTTTTTGTTTCATGGCCGTTGCAGAATTGTTAGCCGGGTTTGTCGGAGCATCAGAAGCCAAGGCAATTGGCGGCCCGAATCCGAATCCAAGCTGGGAAAAAGTGAGTAACATCAAAATAGTCATAAGCATGTGTGACATGGGTAGATCCTTCCCTCAAACAAAAAAGCCAATTTTTTTCCAATTTCCTGTTGAATTTTGGATCATTCCAGGAGAATGTCCATGCCGTCAAGAGAAGGTGTGATTCCAGACGCGGTTTGATCGTTTGGTGAGGTGAAGGAGGTCTAATAGCTGGTTTGGGGGGTCGAAATTCGGGTGGAGGTAGAGGACCGGGATAGATCCAGGTTAAAAAAACGCCGGATGGAGCAAACCCCATCCGGCGTATTTACAACCCAACTGAAGAACCTACCGTTTTTTGGTGGCAGTTTTCTTCTTAGCCGGCGCTTTTTTCTTAGCCGGTGCCTTCTTTTTGGCAGCAGCCTTTTTCTTAGCCGGCGCTTTTTTCTTAGCCGGCGCTTTTTTCTTAGCAGCCTTTTTCTTGGCTGGAGCTTTCTTCTTTGTAGCCAATGCACTCACCCCCTTTCAGAATAGATGCGACTCGAAGCCGCAGTAAAGACTCACCGATGAACTTGGCGAGTTGTTGAACGTGAAAAATGGAACGTGTGAATGTGGTATGAGGTCACGCTAGAATTATTCGGTTGTTCTGTATAAAAGATGAACAAAAAATTATGTAGCGTTATTTGTGAAGAGAAAAATTTTTCGGCAAGAAAGTGTTTCGATAGTTCTGCATCTTGATATTTGAAACATACTACAACGTTTGTTCCACTATTTCCAGATTTTTTTTAATTTTTTTTGTATGTGTGAAATGAGCGATGCTGCGCCGGGAAAATTTTCATGGGCCGACAGTGCAAGCGTCATCATTTTTGATGACATCTTCGAGTGCCAAACAAATATTTTTCTAACGTGTGATTGTGGTCATGATAGGTTCGGAAGAAAAATTTTCTTCCGCGATGAACGTCATGCGTCCAAGAATGCGTCCATCTTCCGTTTCAACATTCACGCGCCATTCGCCAGTCTGGACGCGGTGTTTCGTCGTATAGATACGATAGCCTAATTCGCGGCCACCGGAAATTGTGAGAGGAATGCGATCGGTTGTCATAAAGGAAACAGATTCATTGAATGGTCGCCATTGCCAATGATGATAGATCGTTGTTTGTAAGGTGATGGGTGCAAACACTGATGAGAAGCAATACACCGGAGCATCAATTCCCATTCGATCATTTGATTCTTTCCAAATGTCGTACCAGGGACCTTTTTCATAGGCGAGAGTGTATTCGTCCTGATTTTTTTCAATCTGATGATAGATTCCGCCAAATTTCAAAGAGAGAGGAATCGGGGGAATCCAATTCAAAAAGTACAGCATCGTACAGAGAATCATTAAAAGGAACGCTGGGGAACTTATGGTGAAGGTGGTGCAGAGTGAGTCATTTGGGATGCCTTGAAGTGTGAGGCGAACGATTTTCCAAACAATGACTCCCGTGATGAGGACACCGATGACAAACACGACACTATTCATCCAACCAGTGAGCACCGGTAAGAAAAAGGTCATAAAGCTGAGAGTGACCAGTGCAAAGAGACTAACCAGCATTTTCAGACTCGAATATCGAGTTTGAAGAAACTCATTCCCTATGAGGAAGGCCACAATGATGGCCAAAAATATTGCGGTAGTGGAAAAAGACGTACTTTGAGAGTAAAAGATGGCATAGGCACTAAAGAGTCCGCCCAATAAAAACTGGAGGCCCTTGGCCAAATGTGGCTGTGCGCGATGCACGAGGGAAAGGGCGTTCCAGGATGAATGATCAGATGTCGAGGGAATCAATCCTAACTGAAACCGCCCTGTTAGAATCACCAAGACCCCCAGAATGGCGAGATAGAGGAGAAGGATGAGATTATCCAACGGACGGTCAATGCGCGTTAATGTCAGAGAATCATAGGTGACGCCGGCCAAAAAAAAGAACGCCGGAAGAATTGGTTGGAGAAACGATGTTTGAAGTTTACTGATCAGCGAAGTCATGGCGGAGCCGGTCGATGTCAGAAGGGAAGTTTGGACTTTTGAGGTTGATAGATTCATTGTACTCACTCTGAATGGTCGTCGGAAGATTTCTGGAAAATCTTAATGATGGAGGCTGGTTCGTGACTGTTCTCAATAACCATGAGGATTCATCCCATTCGTGGCTTTCCATCGCGCTAGTCGCCACGCAATTTTTGTTGATCGT
>JAJDBR010000033.1 GCA_029261275.1 Nitrospirales bacterium | reverse complement strand
CGCCCTTTTGAGGGGCGGATTCCATCAAGGCCAGCGGTCATGGGGCCGCATAAACAGGCCGGATACATGACGGCACACCTCACGCGCTATTATTGACCAAGACCCCTTGCATTCTCAGGAGCGTCCATACATGACAATGCCGAGGCCTTCTTCGCTCCATCCGTATTCGTATAGTCCAATTCCCAGGACCGCAAAGAGAATTCCTATACCGAGTCCCAAAAAAATGGTCGAGGGGGTTTTCATAGGGTTTTGTTCGGTTTGAAGGGGGCTTTCCTTAATTGGGGTAGGCATGTGTGTTGGTGGAAAGGGAAAAATTAACAGATGTGAATATGGAAGAATGAGATCCAACTCCATACAATTCATTGGAGCGGAGTATAGGCTCAATGTGGGAGCCCATCTTTTTCCTTTTGAGCATTCAATTCTCTATAAAGATGCCTTAAAAGGGAGAGAAATCCTTTCTCAGTTTGAAAGTATTGTTTCTAGATGGGTCGTACTTTTTGGCGGTGGCCGTAGAGAAAAGTGACGTTGATGCGGCGACTTTCATAGTTGTCCTGAAAATCGGTCACATCGGTTTCGTGGAAGAGGTTAGAATTGAAAATGACGGCGCGGTTTTGGCGATGCGGAATGGTAATGGGCTTGGCTCCGTGCTGTTCGAGAAATTCCTGAATCTTGTGCTTGTTTTTGTCATTGTTGTATTCCGCAAAATCCCAGTGATCTGGCGCTTCTTTGTCCCACACCACGAGACCTCCGTTTTCTACGTTTCGGTTCGCTTCGTCCGGTGTGATCCAGAAATTCACATTCACCGCGGCTGCATCAGCGTGCATGTTGAGGCCTCGTAAGGCACTATCGTGCTTGAAGGCCCAGGCTTGCACCAACTGATGTTGCTGAAAGATGCGGGGAAATTGACAGCGTAATTCTTCAGCGATTTGCAACAGGAGGGGACAGGCAAAGCCATTGGCTAAGAAGGTGCCAATATAGCCGTTTTGATAGTCTCGTTTCCATATGGTGGATTCCAAGCAGAAGGCGCGTAAGGTGGTTAATGCTTCTTTGGTCAGGAGGCTATCCACATACATGGCTTCGGGGTGTGTGGAAAAATACTGGGCTTCAATCGCGGCGACATCGAGGTTCGGATTAATGGCTGAATCAGATACCGCCTCGGTTGGGCGTATATGTAGAAGTTTGTGAAAGGAGGGTGCGAGTGATGTTTGCTCCTCCGGAGTCAGTTGGATAAAGATGGAGTCTGAGGTCTCCTGGTTGCTGCGAACCGATGTCCCTTCCAAGGTCTCTTGATAATCCTTCGGAACAGTGACCGAAGGCGCGTGGGCTAAGAGATACTCAAGTTGTTCGACTTCATGTTTGAGTCGAGCTTTGGTGACGAAGGGTGGAGCCATCCCATGTCCCTGGTTGTAGGTCAGATCTGCCGAGCGCTTGAAGCAAGTGAGAGCCTTTATGGGGTGTTGTTGCCAGAGCCAGACTAATCCCAAGTGATAATGGGCATTTGGATAGTTGGGTTTTACACTTAGGGCTTGTTGGAAGGCGGCCGCGGCTTCTTCAAGTTTCCCCTGGTCCTTGAGTACCACGCCCATATTATGATGGGCTTCGGCATGTTGCGGTGATAACTGGGTGGCTTGTTGATACTGTGCTAGCGCGAGGTCCCCATCACCTTTTTCTTTATACACGACACCCAAATTATTGAGCAAATTCGCAGATTGTGGTTTGAGTGTTCTGGCCTGGTGATAAGCCGCAATGGCGTTTTCCCATTGGCGCTGCCGTCGATAGACATTCCCCAGATTACTCAATGCTTCGACATACTGAGGTTTGAGTCGAATCGCTTCTTGGTAGGCGGAGACGGCCACATCCCAGCGTTCTTCTTTTTCAAACACTAAGGCTTGGTTGAAAAAATAATGAGGTTTCGTGGGGTCTAGGGAAATGGCCTGCTGGATGAGTTTCAAGGCCAATGCATAGTGACCTTGTTGATACGCCAAGAGGCCTCGAAGATGGAGCGAGTCCGGGTGAGCGGGGAATTGGTCCAAAATCTTGTCGTAGGCCGCTTCAGCTGGTTGAAACCGTTTGGCTTGATGATGAGTGACGGCTTCTTGGAACAGTTGATGGGCTTCCGCAGAAAGACTCTGGGCGACGAGGGCTCTTTTGGTTGTTTCTGGTTGGTGGCGTGATGCGCGGTTCATGAGAGTGTCTCTCTTCATGGTTGTGAGAAATCACGAAGACCTTGTGTCAAAATCCTATGATGGAGGCTGGACAAAAGTAAAGTCGAGCATGGTTGCAGGTGGGAGATATAGGATGAAACGTTCTCCTCTCCCTGGGCTGCTCCCAATCACGCGAGCATGAGTTCCAGGGGTGTGAGTGCTAGTGGGATGAGGCTTGGGCGTCCAACTGATAGAGGGTCCAATTCAGCGCTTCTCGTAAAGCTTGCATGTCGGCATGAGTAGAAGGATTTGACCAGGCTTGAATGTTGAGGGTTTCTATTGGGGTATTCGCCCGTAGATCCCCTAAGCTTCCCAACCCTCGGACGGCGATGGTTTGCATGCGGGGATCTTGAGATTGTAATTGGTTGACAAAGACATCATACAGCGTGGGAGGTGTGCTGTGGGTGGCAATTTCCCCGAGTGCTTGGAGGGCCGCGAGTCGGTGTTCTGAATTTTCGGAGGAATCTAGAATATTTATCAATACCGGGATGGCGACTTCACCTTGGTCTCCGAGAGCCGCAATCGCTGTGATGGCCAATTCGGGATTTTTTGTGGATTCCTCAATGGTCGAGAGAGCAGCCGAAGAAGTCAGAGGGCCAAGTAATTGAAGAATGAGACGACGATGGTCGCGTGGCGCTGTGGCTTGCTGGAACAGGTGGATTAAGCGATTGGTTTGCTCCCACTCGGCGATTAAGTACAAAGGGAATTTATCTTGAGCGAGTTGCCTCTGCAATTCTTGTAACGCATACTCGCCACTATTGGTTGCGCCAGCTGCTTTGGCTACTTCTCTTGGTTCTTCAAAGGACGTTCGTACTTCCCAACTCCAGAGAGCTGTGTTGCCTTGGTATCGATAGGAAATATGGCACGCAGGACCCTTCCAATGTCGAGAAGCTGTGGATAATGGATGACCGCCTTTGCGGTGTTTACTGGGTCCTGTCCGAGTCTTCCGTTCTTCGCATTTGACTCGCACAATGATGTCGTGTGGCGTATTGACCTCGTGGATCGGCGTGAGACCCGCCTGTGCTAAGCGTTTGCTGACGACTTGTTGAATGATGGCGGAGTCCTGCACCCCTTTTTCGGTGAGGGCCAGAGTTTCAATGAACACCAGTTGAACCTGTTCGAGGGGAACGGCTGGAGTATTGATGGTCGCCGGTGACGCTGCCGATAGAATGCCTGGGATGCCCATCCCTATCCAAAGCGTGAAGATGATGCTTGTGTAGGGAAATGATTGTGGGAAAATAGAATGTGCTGGTAAATACATCCAACTGGCTCCTTGGCAAAATAGCCAACCATCATACATAAGGTCATTGGCGAAAAAAACCCATGACAGAAGAAAGGCGAAAAAATATCGCTCATGAGGAGAATGTCCTCATCTAGACCTCTCAGGGGTTCTCGGGGCTTGCGATTCTCACTGGGACGGGTGCTCTTGATTGTGATCGCCCTGGTGGGGGGGGGCGTTGGAATCTGTGAAGCGGCTATTCTCAGCCAAACGGATTTTGAGAATGGGAGGTTGATGCCCTGGGGAACTTTTGTGACACCCAATGGAACGATGGGTGGGGCTGAAATGCCGCGAGTGGTCCCGTTTGAATCAGGGGGAAATAGACCACAGTCTCAGAGTCTTCAATTCAAAGTAGGGCAAGTACGATATGATTCTGACAATGCACGAGAACAGGGTGGAGGGTTGGTTATGCAGATCACAACCGAAACAGGAACGCTGAATCTTTCAGCGCATATTGCCGTGACCTATCATTCACCCAACGATAAGCGCAATTTAGCGGGTGGTCTGTTTCAGTGGGTTGTGGATGACCACGTTATGGCGAGTCATGATATGGGCCCAATCGAGAATAACGAATTTCTGCACCACCACCTCAAGGCGCATCATTCAGTGAATGCTGGGGTTCATACCATACGCTTGCGGGTCACGAGGCCCTTTACAAGCTATCCTAAGCAAGATGCCCCTTTGCAATATATCGATGATCTGCTCATCAGCTTCTCGCCTAATCCGTAATTCCTGATTGTTTCCCAGCCCATCACCTGTCCTTAGGTCTTCCTCGCATCGTTAAGAGTTCTCCTCTTAAGGCCGATATACAGGGAAGACGAAACTTTTAAGGGGGAGGGATGTATGAGTGTGTCGGAGCGCAGTTTGAGTGAACATACCGTAGTGGAAACCTTTGTGGGGCGCTTTGACCAACATGCCCGACAGGATTTTAAATGGCGCATTGACCATGCGATTGCTCAAGGCTATCGGTTTGTGGCTCTCAATATGGTTGCGGTGTCGTTTATCGATAGTTTGGCCTTGGGATGGTTAGTGTTGGCGCAACGACGCTTCCAACGAATTGGTGGGAAGCTGGGTATTATCGCGCCCGTAGGATTTGTGCGTGACGTCTTAGAACTCACCGAAATCAATGAATGGATTCCCATTTTCACTAGCGAAGATGAAGCCTGGAAGGCCTTTGAATCGTTGGAAACGCTTCCGTCGGATTCGTAATGATGCGAAAAGCCTCTTTACTTGCCACAAGTTCACGCAGTCCAGGCTCCGTGGTTCCGAAGGAACGGCGGATTGTGCGACGAATGTCGGTTAAACCGCACCAAATCTTGCCAGTCGTGATCCGCTGCGGGCAGGGCACTGTGTGCAAAGGTCGTGTCTTGAATTTGGGTGCGCAGGGGATGCTTGTTGAGTTTTCGAAAGATCAAGTGCCGCCAGTGGGCGTGGATGCCAAAGTGTCTGTCAAACTTCATTACCTAGGGGACAGCATTTGGCTGCCAGGTCTGGTCCGACATCGAATGGGTAAGAAAATGGGTTTTTATTTTCCTCAGCTCACACATCAACCAAAGCGAAAGGAAAAGCATCCGCTTACTGTCGTCTTCCATTCACTCTCCCGTGCTGTTGCCTCGTCGACATATTAACCTCACTTTTAAGGGTTGAGTCAAAAGTAGCAAGGACGGCCTGTATTTTAGGGGTCAGACTCGAAATTAATCAGTAAACGATTATCGTGCAATCCGAAAATTCATTCCATTCTTGCCCGTTGGTCGGTCTGCTACGTGGATGCGGAAGGTTGTCGGCGCGCGGGCGGGACGGCAGAGAGCCGTTGCCCTAGGACTTTGGCCTTGGTGTTTCGTGGTTGTTGTAACGCTAGAGTGCATTCCATTCTGGGACGAGTGGCGTCTAAGTCCTTGTGTAAATGAATCTCGGTGATACGGTTGTCGTTCAAGCTGATGGCTTGGCAGAGGGCATCTTGGGCAATTTTGAGGCCGCCATCTAAATCTCGGCGTAACGCGGTTTTGAAATAAAATCGAATCGAGAGACTGAGGGCATCCGTCATCAATCCTTCAAAAAAATCCGCTCGGTGGGGAGATTGCTGCAGGATGGCTTGCAGATGTTTCTCTACGGCGCTTTTGTAGTGCCTGCCTGTAGCCGACAGCACTCGGCGACCGTTGACGGTGGCATATTGATGGTTGATACTGGGTGGCAAAGGCAAGACCACGAAGAGTTCTTGTGGTAGAAGCGTGTCTCCCCCTAAGTTCGCCCAATCTTGGTTATTGGTAGCTGAGCGGGCCTTTGAGGTTAGGCGAGACAAGAGAACCAAACCGCCCTTTCCTCTGGTCTGCTGGAGCTGGGGAAGGGATCGGATTCGAATGGGTCTCACAGTCAGCCTCAATTCAATGTGGAAACAATGTTGGACTGGTGTTGGAAGAAGAGAACGTGGCTTGGTTTACAGAATACCCTGGATTTTGCCTAGATTTTGTTCGTAGGCTTCTTCGTTCTTTCGAGCATAGAGTCGCCATTCCGAGGGATTCCAAATTTCTAAACGATGGAACATGCCTACGATGACGACTTCTTGATCCTCATCCACAGGGACGAGTTTGCGTAAACGGCTGGGAATGAGGATGCGGCCCGCGCGGTCCATTTCGGATGGCGTGGCTTCCGAGACCATGTGGTACATGAAGAGCCTGCGTTGGTCTTCATCGAGTGTCTCCTTGGCTTTCTGGAGACAGTTTTCCCATTCCGGTTTGGTATAGGCCAGGACTGGCAGATCTTGGCTTTTTAAGAACATGAGACTATTGCCGTTGGCGTCGATGTCTTCCCTGATATGAGTGGGCACCACGAAGCGACCTTTTTCATCAATCTTACAATAATATTGTCCCGCAAAGTTACTCATGGTCCCTGGTTCATTCCCCTAGTCGGTCGGTCACGACACGTTGCAGTGTAGCTTACTCAAAGATGGAGAAAAGTCAAGTCATGTGGTGTGTCTTGGGTGTTCCTTTTCAAGACAATACTGTCTGTAGTATGTGGAAATGTTGAAAACACATGGGCCAGCTTTCAGGATGGAATAAACACGGCGGCGTTCTCGCCATTTTGTCCTGCTCACCTCCTGACAGTACTCTCCGTTCGCAACAATGGTCGCCCCCTATGGGACGCCACAAGCGATCCTGTGGTCTGGCTGGACGACTTTTTGACTATTCTCGTCAGCAACTAGACATGGTATTTGTCGATTCCTTAGTCCCTGTCGGGGATACTCATATTATCCTCTTCTTGGCCACTTTCTCCCATTGTCTCCATGGCTTCATCAAATTCTTCTCCCCTGTCTTCACCCATTTCCTTGCCCATTTTTTTCATAAAGCGGGCCAAGCTCTTAGGATCATTTTCGTCGAGGTTTCCAACGTTGCTGGGATCGGCAAGGGCTTCCATGCGGGCTTCTTCAGATTTTGGAGAGGCAACGCGGGATATGATGCGCTCTAATTGTTGGCCTGGACAATGTTTGCAGGATAGGGTGGACGAGTGACCTTGAAGAATGAGATAGGTGCTGTACTTTTTGCAGTCGCCGCAGCGATATTCATAAATGGGCATAGGGCGATACATTCTTCTCTTTCGAATGCATGATGGATATACCTCAACGACCACGATTTGGGAAGAGGGTGCTTGTGCCTTAGATCATTCGAGCGAGCGTCACTCCATAGACAGGACCTGAACCGGCTTTTCGAAGAGCTTTCGCGCATTCATGAAGGGTTGTGCCGGTCGTGAACACGTCGTCAATCAAGAGGATGCGTTTGTCTTTGATACGAGTGGCATCGTCTATGGCAAAGGCCCTGTGAAGATTTGTGAGGCGTTCTTTTCTCGAGAGTGACGTTTGTGGCACCGTCGCTTTGATTCGGATAAGACACGACAAGATCAACGGGATCTGAAGATGTTGACTCAGGCCATGTGCCAACAAGAGTGACTGGTTATATTCGCGTTCTCGCAAGCGTTGGGGATGAAGGGGAACCGGCATGAGGACATCAATCGTGGGCAAGGTCGGCAAGGCGGGGAGCATGGACTGAAGAAAATGTTTGGTGAGTGAACGTTTTCCACGATACTTGAATAAAATGATGGCTTCTTTGAGTGGAGATTGATAGGGAAACAGGCTCCATGTTTGAGTAAAGGCAGGTGGTTTCGTGCGACAGGCCCCACATTCATGCGTAGGACTGTGTTGTAGGGTTACCGGAGAGGCAAAGGGGCCGCCACAATGCGGGCAACACGGTCCGGAAATGGGGATGACTGTTTCCCAACAGGCTTGGCAGACAAATGGAACGGGGTCATTCCATAAGGGCGTTTTACAATTGGCACAGGTTGACGGGAAGATGACGTGGAGGACTGTGCGAAGGAAGGACGAAGGGGAGGGGAAATATCTCATGGTCACCATCTTCACAACATGAAGGCGCAATCGAAGCTACCGCATCCCGTATCCCCTCCTTGGTCAGGTAGGCTTGAGTATGATATACGATGAGGATTGGCGTTGTACGGTGCCTTGAAGGGATTTTTAGCTATCACGTATATGATTCAATGCCAACATGTGTGTAAAGAATATGGGCGTCGTGCCATGCCCGTGGTTGCTTTGCGTGATCTGTGTTTGAACATTTCTCAGGGTGAGTTTTGTGCCCTGATGGGGCCTAGCGGGAGCGGGAAAAGTACGCTGTTGCATTTAGTAGCCGGGCTGGATTCGGTGACCTCTGGTGATTTGTTCTTGGATGGGCGCTCATGTGTTACCTTTGGCGATCGTGAATGGACGCATTGGCGTCGTGAAAAAATTGGGATGGTGTTTCAGGCCTTTCATCTCATTCCGGGATTGACGATCGAAGAAAATGTGGCGTTGCCGTTGCGCTTGCGAGGAGGATCTTCCACCTCCGTGGATACACAGGCGGTAGACATGTTGGAGAAGGTCGGTATGAGTCATCGGCTCGGGCATCGCTCTCATGAATTATCGGGCGGTGAGCAACAACGTGTGGCAATTGCCCGAGCCTTTGTCCATCGTCCACGGTTAATTGTGGCGGATGAACCCACGGGGAATTTAGATGGGCCAACGGGTGAGAACATTGTGTCCGTGCTCCGGGAATGCGCCAAAGAGTTTGGGCAAACGGTGCTGTTGGCCACGCACTCAATAACTGCGGCGAAAATGGCTGATCGCGTACTCACGATTCGCGATGGACAGTTGGAGTAACATTTTATGGATCTTTCAACAAAAATTGCAGGCGTCACATTTCGGGTGGGACTGATGAATGCTTCGGGAGCCTTGTGTGTGACGCAGGCTGAATTGGAAGCGTTAGGCGAATCGGATGCTGGTGCAATTGTGACGAAGTCAATGACACCACTGGCGCGTGAGGGCAATCCTCTTCCACGGTATGTGGCCATTGATGGGGGGTCGATCAATTCTATGGGGCTGCCGAATCTGGGGTATCCGGCATATGCGAAGCTTATCCCTGGTTTGAAACGCTTTAAGAGACCGGTGGTTGCTAGCCTAGCAGGTCTACATCCCGATGATTTCTTAGAGGGCGCCAAAGCCTTGAATGCTGCGGGGCCCGATTTAGTCGAAGTGAATTTGTCCTGTCCCAATATTCCAGGGAAACCGCAAATTGGGTATGACTTTGACGAAACTGAGCGTTTGCTGGAAGCTATTCGAGATATTTTTACGATTCCCTTTGGCGTCAAGCTGCCTCCGTATTTCGATCCCATTCATCATCACAAAATCGCAGAGGTTCTGCAGCGGATTGGCGTGACCTTTGTCACGGTGATTAATTCCGTGGGCAATACTCTGGTGGTGGACCCAGAACAGGAACGGGTGGTGATCAAGCCCAAAGGTGGGTTTGGCGGGCTTGGTGGTCGAATCATCAAGCCGGTGGCGCTAGCCAACGTTCGTGCCTTTTGGAAAATATGGGGAGATCGCATTCCGATCATAGGCACCGGGGGTGTGGAAAACGGCACCGATATTTTTGAGCACGTGCTCTGTGGGGCCTCAGCGGTTCAGATAGGGACCATTTTGGTAGAGGAGGGAGTTGGCGTGTTTAGGCGACTTGCCCAGGAAGTCACCGAGTGTCTAGAACGCAAAGGCTACCCATCGTTAATGTCTTGTCGAGGAAAATTGCAGGAAATGGACTGACTAGTTTTTCGAGGCTGAGGTGCGAAGATTTAGACTTTGGTGAGTGAGGGACCTTTTGGAATGATATTCAGCGCAATGGCTTGGCGGAGGAGCTGCGCGACATTCCGGACACGTAATCGTCGCATCAGGTTAAACCGGTGAACTTCTACCGTCCGCACACTAATCGCTAACCGTTGCCCTATTTCCCGATTCGTACAGCCTTGAGCCACCAAACGGAGAATTTCTTTTTGCCGGGAGGTTAAGGCTTGGCCTTGGGCCTCACCTTCGTTCACAGCTTCAGCTGTGCTGGGCTCTTCAACGTTGTCTTTTGGCATCTCGATTGACCACTCCACGCAAAATTGATTAGTCGTTTTAACATAGGCCTCACTTCCTGGACAACCGCGGTCATGCTCAGAATTTACCTTCTCCTAGTCATCGAACACTTGCGTCATCGGCCCATTCGAGCCTTATTAACAGTGCTTGGAGTGGCCATCGGCGTGTCTGCCTGGCTTGCGATTCGGGTGGTGAATGGGGAGGTCTACCAGTCGTTTGAACATTCCGTAGAATCGGTCGTTGGAGAAGCGACGGTGACGATATTTGGTCGGTCTGAGAGCATGGATGAGCGAGTGTTGGAGGATATTCAACAACATCCAGGGGTTCGATCAGCCAATCCTGTTCTCAAGATTGAAGGTGAAATTCAAACCAGTCCTTTGTCCGGACAACCTCTATTGATTTGGGGTATGGATCTCTTAGAACAAGGGAACAATTGGGAGGCGCAGGGTTCTAGGGGTGATTGGCAAGAAGAGGATTGGGAACAGCTTTTTGCCCCTTCAACCGTTTTTCTCGAGGAGGAGTTCGCCCACAAACTTGGTCTGCATCAGGGGCACACGTTTTCGGTCAAGGTCAATGAGGAAGTGCATGAACTCGTTGTCGGAAGGGTGGTGAAATCTTTTGGCTTTCACGGGGGTATTCAACAGCAGGTGGTGATGGATATTGCGTCCGCCCAATGGTTGTTTGGGTGGTTGGGCCAGCTTCAGCACGTAGCGATTATCCCGGAACCTTATGTGGCGACTGGTACGCTCATTCAAGAACTCCAATCACTTCTGCCAGAGACTCTTCAGGTCAGCCAGTCCTCCAGTCGCAACCGGCAAGTGGAATCCATGTTGCGAGCGTTTCAAATGAATCTCACCATGCTCAGTGGGATTAGTCTGCTGGTCGGGATCTTTCTCGTCTATAACACCACCGCGTTTTCCGTGGTCCACCATCGTCGGGAGATTGGCATTCTGCGGTCGCTCGGGATGGAGCGACAATCCATCCCGATGTTGTTTCTACTCGAAGCGGGGGTATTAGGTGCGGCTGGTGGTCTATTGGGGTGTTGGTTGGGCCTGGTGCTTGCCCGATGGTTGACCTTCATGATTGGGCAGAATGTGGGAGAGCTTTATGGCATGACCTCGTTATTGGCGATGCCTATTCCCTTTCACATGCTGGTAGAAGCGATAAGCTTAGGAATAGGCGTCTCGCTGTTGGGAGGAGGGCGCCCAGCTTGGGAAGCCAGCATCATGGCTCCGGTCCAAGCTCTAGCTGGTGGTCTATCCCAAATTGAAGAAGAGCAGGATGCCCGAAGATCGAAATGGGTCGTCGTGGTATCGTTGCTCGGGGCTGGAATATTGAGCCAAATGCCACCGGTTCAGGGGATTCCTGTTGGGGGGTATGCGGCAGCTTTTTGTTTATTGCTGGGAGGTGCCGCGGCAGGGCCTGTGTTATCCCAATGGTTTAGTCAATGGAGCCAACGCAAGTTCGGGAACCAAAGTGGCGGTCTGTTGCCTGTCCTGGCTGCAGAGCAGATGGGACGCAATTCACGCCGAACCAGTGTGACAATGGCCGCCATTATTGTGGGGTTGGCCATTCTGGTGGGTGTGGGCATCATGATCCAGAGCTTTCGACAGACGGTGGAATTGTGGATAGAGCAAACGCTGATGGCAGATATTATTATCGCACCCACGTCGTGGTTGGGAGAACAAGAGGCCTCCTCGGAGAAGGGACACGGGCTTCCACGGGTTCTCTTGAAGCCCATTTTGGAAATTCCTGGAATTGAGGCCATTGATCCCTATGTAGAAACAAGTGTGGAGATAGCCGGACAAACGGTCGCGCTTGTGTCACGGGATGTATCTCTCCATGCTGAACGCAGTCAGTATTTATTCTTGCAGGGGGAATCATCCGAAGTGCTAGCCCAGGTCGTTGATGATCGCGGTGTTATTATTTCTGAAGTGTTAGCAAAACGATTAGGCATGAATGTGGGTGACCAATTGCCATTAACGAAACCAGGTGGCATGGAACAATTTCCGGTCAAAGGTGTGTTTTACGATTATGCCACTGACGGTGGAAAAGTGGTCATGGACCAGAGACTCTTTGCAGAGAAATGGGGTGAGCGAGATGCCACGGTGTTTGCCGTCTATCTGAAAGAGGGGCAAGAGCTCGCGTCGGTTCGACGAGCGATCGAAGCCACGTTAAAGAAAGAGAGGCCTATCGTCACCATCAGCAATGGGGAACTCAAAGAAGAAATTCTCGAAATTTTTGACCGTACCTTTCGCGTGACCTATGTGTTGGAATTGATTGCGTTAAGTGTGGCCGTACTGGGCATTATGAATACGTTGCTCACGTCCATTCTGGAACGCCGACGGGAACTGGCAACCCTTCGGGCTATTGGAGCCAGTAGTGGACAAATCCAGGGGCTGATTGTTTGGGAGTCGTGTTATTTAGCCGGATTGGGTGCAGTGCTAGGAATTGTGGTGGGGATGGCCTTGTCCTTGGTGTTGATCAAAATCATCAATAAACAATCGTTTGGGTGGACGATTCAATACAGCCTGGCCTGGGAGACCATTGGCATGGCCTTGCTTGTGGCATTTGCCGCGGCATTAATTGGAGCCTGGGCGCCAGCCCGCTGGGCCAGCCGCCAGACTATTGCGGATGACTTACGCTATGAATGAACCTTTCTCTATTTTCATTCCCCACGGCAAAGATCACAGGTACAATGTTGAAATATGATGAAGACTGAAAAAAGTGAAGGTGAAAAAATTGGGCAAATGAAATCTTACATGTGACGAGTTATCTGGAACCACTATGAACAGACAAAAAAAGATGAAACAAACACTGAAGAAAATCACAAAAAAGCTGAATGCCAAGAAGCAACCAAAAAAAAAGAGCACGTATATATGTAAGGCAGACCGAGCCCTGATCCAAGCCAAAGAAAAGGCAGACAAAGAACTACCTGAGTAAAGGTTCCATTACACCTCATCCCTTTTCCACGTTGTCTTTCCCGTATTTTTTATCGTGAATCCATCTTGAGTTTTTCCCTTAAATTATTATTGAGAGCTGGAACACGGCCTACTAGTTTATTTAGCTACTGAGTTCAATAGGCTATTGGTGTTGCCGGGTTTCGTTCCGGCGGCCGAGGCCCTTTTGTTTCGGCAAAAGGACCCAAAACCATTGACGCCCAGCCCGGCCAGATAAGATGGGTCGGACGCGAGCTTTAGGAGTGCGGACCAACTCGCTCCGCTCAAACAAGGCCCGTCGACTACCAAGAGCGTCCAACCCGGGACCGGGCGGCAGGCGTCGGGAAGAAGGGTAGAAGTAATTTTGCTTCTTCGGGTGTTGGGCCTCTTTCCCCCCATTGGCTGTACTGCTCGGCCCCACCACAAGGCCAGGGGAGACGGCGGAAGCAATGAGTCCCTTGTTCATGGCAGGCCAACTCGCGGAGCCTGCCTTGAGTTTTGTCGAAGGGCTCAAACAAGGCCCGCTGGTTCATCTGAGGGTCCAATCATGGGGCCGGTCGGCAGGCGTCTGTCTTAATTGGTTTTGATATCCCCACAGCATGCTGAGTTAATCGCTAGGTTATTGGTGAAGAGCAAGGATACAGATGATCAAGCATGACTCTTCCTGGCAACTTGTCGATGTGACATTTGATGTGTATGATAAGATATACTTATACACAATTACGGAGGGTTGCCATGCGAACGAATATTGTCATTGATGATCAATTGATCACGGATGTGCAAAAGATTACGGGCATTAAAACGAAGAAGGGCGCGGTGGAAGAAGGCTTGAAGCTGCTCCTTCGCCTCAAACGTCAAGAGGCCGTGAGAAATCGACGAGGAAAGCTCAAATGGACTGGAAGTCTTGAAATGATGCGATTCGATAACAAGGCATGATCATCGTCGACACATCCGTTTGGATCGATTACTTCAATGGGAAACGTTCTACAGAAACGGATAGTTTGGATACCATGCTCGGCAACCAAGAAATCCTCCTGGGAGATCTTATCCTAACGGAAATCCTTCAAGGATTTCAGGAAGATCGTCTGTTTTGTGAGGCGCAGATGATGCTTGATAATTTCCCTGTCGTGTCAATGCTTGGAGTGCCACTTGCTATCAAAAGTGCAAAAAATTATCGGACACTTCGAAAACAGGGAGTCACGGTCAGAAAGACCCTTGATGTCATGATCGGCACCTACTGCATCGAACACCATATCCCGTTACTCTACGCGGATCGAGATTTCGACCCCATGGTCCGACATCTGGGGCTTCAGTCTGTTCTATAGAGTCCCCTTACACCTATCCTCTTTCTCGCATTGCCATTCTTGACATTTTTTATCGGGAATCCATCTTGGTTTTTTTGCTCAAAAATTATTGAGAGTTGGAACAAGGCCTACTCGTTTGTTCAACGACAATGTGCAATGGGTTATTGGTGTTTCCGGGTTTCGCCTCGGTAGCTGAGATCTGATTGCATAGTGGATCCAGAATGGTCCAACTTTTGTACGGGCAAAGGACCTTAATCCAACTCGATACTCAATGGGGGAAACAAAAAAAATGAGATTGAAAAAATTAGGCGGAGCAGGCTTCGGTTTGGGGCTTTCCGGTTTCTTGGTAATTCACTTCTACGGTGAAGCCCATGTCTTCAATCATGTTCCAGACTTCTTGGTGGGCGAGGCCTGGGGTGGTGAGATAACCATCGACAAACAACGAATCAGCAACATACAGGGCTAAGGGTTGGAGGGAACGGAGGTTTTTTTCGCGGCCGCCTGCGGCTCGAATTTCTGTTTGAGGATGCAGGAAGCGGAAGAGACATAAGATGGTGAGGCAGCGGGCCGGAGTTAAATCATTCTTTTCTCCAAAGGGCGTGCCGTCTACGGGGTACAGCATATTGAGCGGAATCGAATCGGGTTGAACTTCTTTTAGGGCTAATGCCAAATCCACCAGATCTTCATCTCGTTCGCCCATCCCCACAATTCCCCCGCTACAGAGTTCCAAGCCAGCAGTTCGTGCAGCCTTGAGCGTGTCTAGGCGATCTTGATAGGTGTGTGTGGTGCAAATGGACGGATGAAAGGCTTCACTGGTGTTGAGGTTGTGATTGATGCGATCTACCCCTGCGTCTTTTAATTGATTGGCTTGTTCGCCCTTGAGGAGTCCCAAGGAGCAACAGATCTGAATGGGGATTTCATTTTTGATTTTTCTGACCGCACTGGATATTTGGGTAATTTCCGATTGCAAGGGTGAACGGCCGCTGATGACTATGCAATATCGTTGGGCTTTGGCGTCAGCTGCCCGGCGAGCCCCTTCCATCATTTTTTCTGGGGATAGTAACGCATAGCGATCAATGGGTGCGTCGGAGATTGTTGATTGTGAGCAGTAATGACAATCTTCTTGGCAGGCTCCACTTTTTGCATTCAAGAGCATCTGCAGGCGGACGGTGTTCCCAAAATATCGTGAGCGAATCGTATAGGCGGCATTGACTAAATCCAAAAGTTGGCTTTGGGGTGTCGCCAATATTTCTAAGGCTTCTTCTCGGGTGGGAGCTGTGCCGTCGAGTACGCGGTTGGCTAGCTCTTGATAGCAAGTCATGGTGAGTCTCCTCTTTGAGGGGGCTTGATTAGCCGCTTACCAATTGACGGGGTAATGCAAGCGGATGGTCAGATTCAGGTATTGGTATCTGAGGGGCATCGGCCCACATTTTTTCTAAGGCGTAGTATTGTCGGATATCAGAACGAAAAATATGGACGATGATGTCCCCATAGTCTAGCAACATCCAATTGGCGGTTTCCTTGCCTTCAATAACCGGGTTCGTGTAATAGCGCGTGGCCATTTCTTTTTCAATAAATGACGCGAGCCCGCGAACCTGCCGTTCCGATTCACCCGAGGCAAAAATGAAAAAGTCGGCGATTGAGGTCAGGTCTCTGACCTCTAACACCAACACGTCTTCGGCTTTTTTATCGTTGGCCGATTGCGCGATGAAGATGGCTTGTTCGTGAGAACGCGATGGTTTGGGTGAGATAGTACGGGTCATTGATATATTTCATGTTGAATTATATAGGACTCTACAGAAGGCGGCAACCAATGCCCTATTGGACGTTTTTTGGCCACTTGGTCGCGTATTAGTGATGCCGACACCTCACATGGAGGGACGGAGAAGAGGGCTATCGAGTGCCCTGAAGGTAGGGCAATATCCAAATGGCCAGCATCCTGTTGATCCAGCTGTTGGAGGTTGGTTAAAGGGGTAGAAGGAAGAAGTGGCATGGCCTGGAGTTGGGTGAAAGTCACTCCAGGTCTGGAACAGACAATAAAATGACAAAGCTCAAGTAAATAGGTGGCGTCTTTCCAACTCGAAAACTCTAAAAAAGCATCCAATCCAATGATAAATCCCAATTTTGTTCCGCCGGGGAATTCATTTTTGAGCCGAGTGACGGTGTCGACACTGTATGACACCGTGGTCGCCATGGCTTCTCGGTTATCGACCAGAAAGTGCCCAAACGATTCGGTTGCCAGTTTCACCATTTCCAAACGATGATGGGCTGGGGCCAGTGAAGTAGCTGGTTTGTGGGGAGGATCACCAGTGGGAATGAAGATCACCCGATCAAGGCTAAGCATGCGGTATACATGGTTCGCAATGTGCAGATGTCCGTTGTGTATGGGGTTAAAACTCCCACCAAGAAGTCCAATCATCATGCGACCAATTCGGTTGTCAATAAATTATTTTTTCAAGGGAAATAATTCTGAGGCCTGGATATGGGTTTAGGCGTCGTCGGTAATTCCTTTTCCCATTTGAGGGCGGGTATTTTAGGCGAAGCCCTGGCGAACTTGGAAAAAAATCTCGCGGTGTTAGCCAAAATGTCTCGTTCATTCCTCAACGCCTTGAGTTGAAACTTGAGCCGGTCGACCTCTCGTTGGTAGTCAACTAGGATCGGCTTGGGGACTTCCTGTCTTCCAGGGGCAAGTTTTTGAGGAGTCCCTGTTTGGGAGCTAGGTGGATGCTTTGAAGGTGGAAGTCCATGAGTTCTCTTCCAGCTTAAAGGAGGTGCCGGTTGTGATTTTTGAAATCTGACGCTCTCTGTTTCCCTCATCTTTTTTTCTGATACAAATTGATGAAATACGATGCCTGAAAGGGTCGCTCCATGATTGTCTAAATGGTGTATCGCATTTTTGATTTCCTCTCGAGAGGTTTTTTCTGGTTGAACAACCATTATTGTCTCTTCTATTTGATTGGCGATATACCTGATATCGGTTCCTGGAAATACCGGAGGGCCAATAAAAATGACATGAAATTTGGCCACCTTGCACCATTGTAGCAGGTTATGAAACCGAGTTGATTGGAATAATTCAGGAGAAAGCGTCGACCATGTGCCTGTTGAAATCACATGAAGGTTGGGAATGTGTGTGGTTTGGACGATCGTGTTGAGCTCCGCCTTATTAAATAGAAAATCGCTTAATCCTTCGGCTTGGCTGGGTTTTTTGTGGAGCGCCAACATTTGGTGGATGGTTGGTAGGGCGATATTGGCATCAATTAAGAGCACTGGTTGACAAGCCTGTTGAACAAGGACTTTGGCTATATTGTGAGCGAGGAGAGTTTTGCCCTCATGATTTCTCGGGCTGGTGATCAGCCATTCTCGTGAATCCTCATGAGACGAGAAGGCCTGGATACTTTCGGTGATGTGTTGAATGTGTTCGTTGAAAAATTCGGAGTCATCTGTTTCGGAGAAATAGGGGGAGAAGGGTTCTTCCTTTGAAAAACCTGCCTTTGGCATCCGACCAAAAAAATGTAGACCAGGTTTTATGTTGTTGAGATCTTCCGGGTCCTGAAGATGTCGTGTTTTACGAGGTATGTTTTCCAGAAAAATGGCCATCCCAATTCCTCCCCCCAGACCAATAAGGAGCCCCCAAAGGGCTGTTAGGATGGGTTGGGGACTGATGGCAGAATATTGGGGTAGGGCTGGGCGAGAAAAATGGACCGTTTCGAATCGGTGAGAAGGAGTCATAGGGTTGAACTCTTTTGTCTTAATCTTGGCTGTATACAATGGCGCTTGCTGGTAGCTCTCGGTTTTTAGGCCATTAAGCATTCTGTTGAATTGGCTCGTCTTTCGTTGGGACTTTTTGATTTTAGGTATGGCTTGGCGAGCTTGATTGGCGTTAAATCTAGCCGTGTTTAGTTGGGATGTCCCTACCTGATATGCATGGTCAATTTCCTTCTTCAAAAGGAGGGAGAGTCCAGCAATTTGACGTTGTCCCGTTTTCACCTTCAGCTGGTTGGGTGTAGTTTTTTTTCGTGTGCGGTTAATAGTAGCTAGCCATTCCTGTCGTTTCGCATAGATCCATTGGATTTTCGGAAAATCCAGGATAGTAGGTAATTGTTGAAATGTGGAAAGAGCCATCCATTGGTTAGGGTTGTGCGATGCGAGGTCTTCTCGGATTTTGGATATCGCATCTTGTTGAAGCTGATAGCGGACGAGCAGTTCTCCGGCTTTGAATAGTTCTTTTTCAAGGTGAAGCTCAGGTGTCAGAGTTTGTAGATCTCCTTGACTCTGGTTTTCTTTGTTCGAATTTGTGTGGGTGCTTGAAATGGCCTGGTGGTCGCCTTTTGCCTGATTCAGGATTTTCTGTAATTTGGGTTCTATCCCTTGAGAATTCAACCAGGCTACATATGATTGAGCGGGTTGAGTCACGGATGGACGAATTTGATAAAGATACACGGTAGCAACGCTGTTCGCGATTTGGGCAGCAAAAACGGGAGTTTCTGCCCAGGCAGTAATGGTAATTGCTGAGGGATTTTTAGCCGATTCAATGTGAACGTGTTCTTTGAGCCATACGGTGAATCGTTCCTCAGCGGAACCTTGAGCAATTTCCTTTGGGGGTTCCTGGGGGGGATTTGATGACAGAAAAGGCAATGATCGGTAGAGAATTTTTTTCAACTTTCGAATATGCCCACGAACGGACTCTATCCACGAAATCTGTTCAAGAGGGGGTCCTGCTGTTCTTGACACAAAGGATTGATACCCATGGATGTTGCTCACGGCAATTTGATGTGCCGTTTTTTTTAAATGTTGGTCGCTCTTGAGTTGATTGATGTGAGTTTCTATATGAGGCGCCGATGTGCCTTCGATTAGGACGGGGCTATTCGATTGGAGTTTGGTGGACGGATCTTGAATCTCAAATGACAGCTGAGCAGAAGTCTCATATATGGGATTTTGAGTTGAAGTCCAAATCAACGCGCCACCCATGACGAGGACAGTGCTGGTGAAAAGGAGCCAACGGTATACATAACAAATATATCGGAACGAATGAGGATCTCCAGATATATTGACCCTGGTAGGAAAATGCGAGAAGAAAGATTGAGACACGTTTCCAGGTTTCATGACATGACATGCTAGACGAATGAAAGATTTCGCAGAACCTGTCCTTGTGGGTCTTCTTTGTTGTAAGGAAGACCATCATAAGGATGGCACCATTAGAGGGTTTTTGCTGATTAAGCGAGGGTAAAGGTAAAAAGTATAATTTAAGGCCGAATCCTTCAATACCTCGTTGGAGGGGAAAAGCGAATGACCCTTTGTAGGAAAACGTGGGCTCTGGTGGTAGGGTCCATACGGATATTCAATGACGTGTGAACGGGGAGGTGACGGGGGTCTAAGGAGTCAAGGCAAGGTTATCTCGATGAATGACTTCTTCGTATTCCAGGGTTCCCAAGAGGGCCTTTATGTCTGCCGTCTGTTTACCTTTGATGCGTTGGAGGGTTTCCGCAGAATAGTTGGTGAGCCCTTTTGCGAATACAATCCCTTCTTCAGTGGTACAGCTGACGGGGTCACCGTTAAGGAAGGTGCCCTTGACGTTGAGAATCCCCGACGCTAATAAGCTTTTTCCACGAAGGACGAGTGCGGCGACGGCCCCTTCATCGAGCATGATCTCCCCTTTAGGTCTCAACGTAAAGGCGATCCATTGTTTGCGGTTAGTGAGGGAGGATTGTTTTGACGCGAAAAATGTCCCACTGGGATTCCCTTCTAGTGCTTGGGTGAGAGCATTTGGTGTTTCACCATTTAACAGGAGGGTCGGTACGCCAAATCGTCCGGCCTGCTTGGCGGCTTGAATTTTCGTCACCATCCCTCCACGACTGGATTGAGACCTGGAGGCGCCTGCCAGGCTTTCAATTCGTTTGGTAATGGTGGGCACAAGGGGGATGAGTTTCGCGGAAGGGTTGAGGTGCGGATCGGCCTCATACAGGCCATTGACATCAGATAAGATGACCAATAAATCGGCATCGACGAGATGCGCGATTTGTCCAGCTAGGGCATCATTGTCGCCGAATCGAATTTCATCAATTGAGAGCGTGTCATTTTCGTTGATAATCGGAATGACCCCCAACTTAATTAAGGTGGTGAGAGTATGCCTCGCATTAAGAAATCGACGCCGACCCCCGAGGTCTTGGTGTGTCAAGAGAATTTGAGCAATTTTATGTCCCGACCTCTTAAAGGCTGTTTCATAGGCCCACAAGAGGTGGCTTTGCCCAACCGCTGCGGCCGCTTGTCGCAGGGGAAGTTCTTGGGGATAGGTGGTTAACGCTAAATGGGAAATGCCTGCCACGATGGCACCTGACGATACCAGAACAAGTTCACGATCACGAGATTGAAGATCACCGAATTCATTAGTGAGCCTTTCGATTCGATCGAGTTGGAGCCCTCCGTTTGAAGAGGCCACGAGGCTGCTCCCAATCTTCACGACCACCCGTTTGCAGGTGGTTAAGAGTTGGTCGTGCATGAGGCCTTATTCTCCAGGACCGCCTGTCCCAGATATGTGATCAATGAGGGGAGCCCTTCCCTCGTCACGGCTGAAAGGGGAAAACATGGATAGGTATGTTGAGCGCAATAGCTTTGAAGAGCCTGAAGGTGTTGACCTTCGCCTTGGGAATCAGTCTTTGTCGCAGCAATCGCAAATGGGCGTTGAAGAAGGGTAGGGTCAAACGCCTGCAGCTCGCTTCTCAAGGTTTCAAGGCTAGCAATCGGGTTCTCTTCAATCCATTCGGTGATATCAATGAGATACAGCAATAAGGCCGTTCGTTGAATATGTTTAAGAAACTGTATTCCCAGACCTTTGCCTTCATGGGCTCCTTCGATTAATCCAGGAATATCGGCCACGACGAATGAGGAGTCTTCGGTCCATTCCACCACACCTAGGTGAGGGCGTAAGGTGGTAAATGGATAACTCCCAATTTCTGGGTGGGCCGAGGAGATGGCCGAGATTAATGTGGATTTCCCAGCGTTTGGAAAGCCCACCAGCCCAACATCGGCCAGGAGCTTTAATTCTAATGTAAGCCATCGTTCTTCTCCAGGTGTCCCTGGCTCAAATTCTTGTGGCCCACGATTTGTGGAGGAGACAAATCGTGCATTGCCTTTCCCGCCTTTTCCCCCTTGGGCCACCACGGCTGTTTGCCCATCAGCAATCAGATCGACAATGGTTTCGCCGGTCTCTTCGGCTTTGACTAATGTGCCAACGGGAACTTGGATGACCACATTAGTTCCCATGGCGCCATGCTGATTGGATTTGAGTCCCCGTTCGCCAGATTGGGCTTCGTAGTGGCGTTGATAGCGTAAGTCTAAAAGCGTCGATACGCGGTTGGATGCCTCGAAAATGACATGTCCGCCGTTGCCGCCGTCTCCACCATTAGGTCCACCGCGAGGGACAAATTTTTCCCGACGAAAGCTACAGTGGCCAGAACCGCCATTTCCGGCTTTGACATAAATGCGTGCGTGATCGATGAACATAGTCGTTCTATCTTACCCAGCTTAGAGGAAGAAACTGAAGTGAGTGCTACAAAAAGAAAGGGAGAATATGGGGAACAGTTAGGCGGAAGGATACACGCTGACCTTGCGTCGGGCTGCGCCACCTTCAAATTTCACGGTGCCGGTCACTTTAGCGAATAGGGTATAGTCTTTTCCCAATCCCACATTGGTACCCGGAAAGAATTTGGTTCCACGTTGACGGACTAAAATACTACCTCCGGACACCGCTTCACCGGCATAGGCTTTGACGCCTAAATATTGGGGATTACTATCGCGTCCGTTTCGGGATGACCCGCCACCTTTTTTATGTGCCATGAATCACGTCTCCAGCGCTAAAAAAAAATATTGATTAAGGGGTCAAAATTTCTGTAATGCGAACTTGGGTGAACCCTTGTCTGTGTCCTCTGGTTCGTCGATACCCTTTGCGGCGTTTCTTTTTGAACACGGTAATGGATCGTGTCCGAGCATGGCGAACAATCTCTCCTTTGACCACAGCCTGAGGAATGGTGGGGGTCCCAACAATAGGCGATTGATCGGTCTGAACAAATCGGACGGAGTCAAACTCAATGGTTGTTCCGACATCACCCTCTATTGATTCAATTTGCAGAAGACCCTGAGGCTCGGCTCGGTATTGTTTCCCGCCTGTTTCGATTATCGCATACATGGTATAGTCGCTCCTTGCAAAACATTCATTTTGCCAGCATGTTTACATTTAAGTCAAGATTTTAGTATATCAATTGGTCCACCAAAGCATTACGGGGCATCGTATCATACTTATGGTTATCATGTTGATAAAATGGCCGATCTTTTTGAGGAAGAATAAGGGAATAGTCGTCTAATGGTCACCGCATCAAAGAAAATATGGATGGATGGCGCGTTTGTTGATTGGGACGAGGCCACCATTCATGTACTAACCCATTCTCTACATTATGGATTAGCGGCTTTTGAGGGCATTCGATGTTACGAAGGCAAGCAAGGGTCGGCCATTTTTCGCTTAGAGGAACATGTTGATCGTTTGTTTGAGTCTGCCCACATCACCCTGATGCCCATGCCCTTTCCTAAAAAAGAAGTGACGGAGGCGATTATTGAAACGGTTCGAGTGAATGAGCTGGCTTCTTGTTATATCCGTCCGATTGCCTACATTGGATTTGGGGCGATGGGCGTCTATCCAGGTGATAATCCAACTCGCTTGTCTATTGCGGCTTGGCCGTGGGGCTCGTATTTGGGTGAGGAAGCTCTGGCAAAAGGCATTCGCGCAAAAGTCTCATCGTTTACTCGTCACCACGTGAATGTGTCAATGACTCGCGCAAAAGTCTCCGGCTATTACGTGAATTCCATTCTGGCCAAATGGGAAGCCAAAAAGTCAGGCTATGAAGAATGTATTCTTCTCGACCCTGATGGGTACGTCGCAGAAGGTACGGGAGAAAATGTGTTTATCGTGACCAAAGGTGTTCTGAAAACGACACCGTTAACCTCGATTCTTGATGGGATTACCCGCAACTCCATTCTTCAATTGGCACGGGACAAAAATATTCCAGTGGTTGAAGAACGGTTTACCAGAGATGCCATGTATGTGGCTGATGAAGTCTTTTTCACTGGCACGGCTGCCGAGGTGACCCCCGTCCGCGAATTGGATGATCGAATGATAGGTGAGGGTAAGCCAGGTCCAATTACGAAGACCTTACAAGGCGATTTTTTTAAGATCGTTCGCGGTGAAGATCCCACCTACGCCAATTGGCTCACTCGACTTTAACTTTCTTCAAAACTGGCTGGGGTCATAGCTCCAGCCTTCATTCTTTAAGAAAAATTTCTTTGGGTAGGGCTGGCTTAAGAGCGAGGTACCTTATGGTTCGCTTGGCCCGGAAGGTGTAGCTGCGGGAGCAGTCTCCGATGAAGCTTCTGGAGCTGGGGTGGCTGAGGTGTCAGATTCCGTAGAAGGTGGCAGATTTGTTGAGTCATCAGCGGTTGAAGATGATGATTCTTGGTGAGTGGCTGGGTGGAGATCAATCACGGTTGAAGATGTATTCGCTTCTCTCGAGAGGACAGCGAGACTCAAGGAAGAGAGCATAAACACGATTGCTGTTCCCACAGTAACTTTACTCAGAAAGGTGCCAGGCCCTCGGCTTCCGAACACGGTTTGAGAAGATCCTCCAAAGGATGCCCCGATTTCGGCTCCCTTGCCGGCTTGGAGCAAAATGGAGGCAATCATGAGGAAACAGACGATGAGATGAATCGAGACGGCTAATGTGTACATATTCGCTTTGGTCCTTGGAAAGCTAAATCTTTAATCCGAAATGGCATGTTCAGCTATCTTAACAAAGGATTCCGAATTCAAACAAGCTTTCCCCACTAAGGCTCCATTAATCTGAGGAGATTGGAAGAGGGCTTGGGCGTTGTCTGCCGTGACGCTACCTCCATACAGGATTCGGATTTGTTCAGCGTTCAAGCTCCAATGAACCTTCAAAAATGATCGAATAGCTGTATGAACCTCAGTCGCTTCCTCGACTGTAGCGGCCTTTCCGGTTCCGATCGCCCAGACGGGCTCATAGGCGATGGTGATATTGTCGAGGTCTTTCCCTGCGACGCCAGCTAATCCTGTTTGCAACTGATGTTGGATTACCGTATGGGTCTGGTCAGCTTCTCGATCTGCTAACCGTTCCCCGATACAAAATATGGGTTGAAGGCCATGGTGAAGGGCTGCATGAATTTTTTCATTAATATCCTGATCGGTTTCTCCAAAAAGGTGGCGTCGTTCGGAATGCCCGATAATGACATAGTGGCAACCCAGCTCTTGTAACATGGGAGGAGAAACTTCCCCGGTAAATGCACCTTCGTCTTTCGCGCAGAGATTTTGTGCGGCACATTTAATGGGAGTGGGACCCAGGAGATGGGCTACTGACGGAAGGGCCACATAAGGGGGTGCGACAACCAGTTCTACGGAGGGATGGGCCTGATACTTAGAAAGAATATCGCAAATGAGTGATTTGGCCTGGGAAATGGTCTTATGCATTTTCCAGTTGCCGACAATGCATCGATTCGGCATAAGAAGCTGTGTACTTTCAGAAAAGGCCAAGAATGCCAGTTGATTAGTTAATAGGGGCGTTGTGGTAATGCCGCAAGACCTGGCATGTGCTTGCCCTCAAGCAATTGAAGGGCAGCACCGCCACCTGTAGAAATAAAGCTCATGCTTTCCGACTCACCAGCCTTGTAAACGGCAAAGGCCGTATCCCCTCCCCCCACAATCGTTTTGGCGTAGGCATTGGCGACAGAATGAGCAAGGGCAAATGTTCCGCGAGAAAAGGCATCCCGCTCAAACACACCCATTGGACCGTTCCATAAGATGGTTTTCGCGTTTTGGACAGCTTCTGCAAAGAGTCGAACTGAGGCTGGTCCGATATCCATACCATACCAACCGGGAGGAATTTCCTGGACCGTGACAATCATAGTTTCGGCATCGGATTCTAGGCTGGCTGCCACGACGCAGTCAACAGGTAAATAAAACTTAATTTTTTGCGCCATGGCTTGCTCTAGGGTTTCTTTGGCTAAATCCAACATGTCGTTTTCGACTAACGATTTCCCAATCTCGAAGCCCAGGGCTTTGATGAATGTAAATGCCATGCCGCCACCGATGATGACTTTATCGACCTTCCCCGTCAGGTTTTTAATCACTCCAATTTTTCCTGAAACTTTGGCTCCTCCTAAAATAGCGACAAAGGGGCGAACAGGATTTTCTACGGTTCCTTCTAAGGCCTCGACCTCACGTTTCATTAAAAAACCTGCTGCAGAAACCTTCACGTATTTGGTGATAGCGACCGTCGAGGCATGAGAACGATGCGCCGTTCCAAAGGCTTCGTTGATATAGACATCGACAAATGCAGCCAGTTGGGACGAAAAATGTTCGTCGTTCTTTTCTTCGCCTGGGTGAAATCGTAAATTTTCAAGTAGTATCACGTCGCCAGATTTTGCCTGCTTCACGGCGCTTTCAACAGTTGGGCCAATGCAGTCTTTCACAAAGACCACAGGTTTATTCAGCAGGCGATGAAGACGTTTGGCGACTGGAGCGAGGCTGAGGGCTGGGTCTGGGATGCCATTGGGTCGGCCTAAGTGGGAACACAGGATCACGACCGCATCTTCGTCAATGGCTCTGTTTATCGTCGGCAGTGTCGCCCGAATCCGTGAGTCGTCCGAAATTTCTCCCGTATCATCAAGCGGGACATTAAAATCTACCCGAATGAGGACGCGTTTGTTACGAAGATCGACTTGGTCGATGGTTTGTTTGGAGAGGTTCATGACTTTTCTTGCCCCCACGAGAGATGGAGTATGACGGAGCACCAACTAGGAAGCCCCGCAAGCGGTCCTTTGTTATTTCTTTTGCGCAAGAAGCTTGACGAGGTCACGTAAGCGGCACGAATAACCCCATTCATTGTCATACCACGCAAAAACTTTCACTAGACGTTTATCCATCACGGAAGTAAGGGGGGCATCAAGGGTTGCGGAATAAGGGCATCCATTGAGATCGGTCGAGACTATTGGGTCTTCGGAAACTTGCAAATATCCTTTTAGCGATCCTTGAGCAGCTTGTTTGAAGGCGGTATTGACAGTTGCGGCATCACAATCTTTTTCTACTTCAGCCGAAAGGTCAATAAGGGAGACATTTGGCGTTGGTACGCGGATCGCCATACCATCGATTTTTCCTTTTAATTCGGGGATTACGAGATGCAGGGCTTTGGCGGCACCGGTTGAAGTCGGAATCATTGACAAACTGGCAGCTCTAGCGCGGCGTAAATCTTTATGAGGGAGGTCCAGTAGGTGTTGATCGTTGGTATACGAATGTATCGTGGTCATAAACGCATGTTTGATGCCGAATTCCTGTAAAAGGATTTTTGAGAGTGGGGCTAAGCAATTTGTTGTACACGAGGCATTTGAAATAATCTTGTGCTCTTGCGGATTGTAGGTTGATTCGTTAACACCAAGTACGATGGTGTTGTCAGGATCCTTGGCTGGGGCCGAAATGATGACTCGAGTGGCTCCGGCCTCTAGATGTTGCCCCGCACTCTGGCGGTCCGTGAATCGGCCGGTGGATTCTATGACAAAATCAACCTGCAGTTCTTTCCATGGCAAGGCGCTGGGGTCTTTGATGGCAAAAATGCGAATTGGGTTGCCATTGACAATCAGTGAATCTGGAGTGTGCTGGACTTCGGCTTGAAATGTGCCATGTATCGAATCGTAAGTCAGAAGATGGGCGAGTGTTGGCGAATCGGTTAAATCATTCAGAGCCACGATCTCAATGTCGGGATCGTTATAGCTGGTCCGGAAAAAATTTCGCCCAATACGACCGAATCCATTGATAGCAACGCGAATACTCATAGGTGTCTCAGGGTGCTGAAATGACTATTAAAAAGAGGTGAAATACTACTGTGGATAGTAGCGAGGGGTCTAAGTACTGTCAAGAAATGCTTCACGCGTCTCACTCAGATTTTCATCGACTCTCTGACTTCTCTCATGGTTTCATTCGCCACCACTGACGCCCGTTTCCGGCCTTCTTCAACCATCTCTTGTGTCTGTTGGGGTTGGGCTGTCACGCCTGCCCGGGTTTCCCACATGGGAGAAAATCGTTCAACCATGGCGTCACCCACCTGTTTTTTACAATCGATGCATCCAATCGTTGCAGATCGGCAATCAACGTCGATTTGTTTGATGGTGGAGTCGGTTGAAAAGATTTTGTGGAAGTCATAGACCGGACACAGTTCAGGGTTACCTTTATCTGTTCGTCGAACTCTCGCAGGGTCGGTGACCATGGTTTTAAGTTTTTGCCGAACGGTGGGTTCGGTGTCGGACAGATTAATTGTATTGTGATAGCTCTTACTCATTTTTCGGCCGTCGATTCCCAACACCTTAGGGAATTGAGTCAAATATTCTTTGGGTTCAGGGAAAACTGGTGTGTATAAACTATTAAATCGGCGGCCCACTTCTCGTGTCAGTTCCAAGTGCGGGAGTTGGTCTTTCCCTACTGGCACGAGATCGGGTTTATACAAAAGAATGTCTGCGGCTTGAAGCACCGGATAGCCTAAAAAGCCATAGGTTGAAAGATCTTTTTCCTTGATTTCGTCTTGTTTTTCCTTATACGTCGGGTTTCGTTCCAGCCAAGGAATCGGAATAATCATGGAAAAAAGTAAATGGAGAATAGCATGTTCCGGGACGTGAGATTGGATAAATACAGTTGTTTTATTGGGATCGATTCCTGCTGCAAGCCA
>JAJDBR010000032.1 GCA_029261275.1 Nitrospirales bacterium | reverse complement strand
TGAGGGATGTAGCCGAGCCGTCGTCGAAGGGCAATGGGATCTTGGTTGGTGGCTGGATGGCCTTGAATGAAGATTGCGCCTGAAGAAGGTTCGGCCAGACGATTCAGTAATCGCAGGAGTGTGGTTTTCCCCGATCCACTTTCACCAATGAGCGCCATTGTTTCGCCTTGCTTGACCCTCCAGTCGATATTCTGAAGGGCATAGGTGCCATCAGGAAATTGTTTGCTGATTTGCCGGGCTTCAAGCTCCCAGGTGGGTGTCACAGGGGTTCCAAGTGAGGTGTTGAGGAACATTCCCCAAATTAACAGAGGCTGTTTTTATGAGAAAGGCTATGTTTTATGCCAAGCGGCACGTTAGCAGAATAGCAAGGAACGGCAATCATGGCTAGTTGAAATCTCAACAGGCCAAGGTGGCATTTTGTTTCTGGATGATAATATCGCTCTTCTGTTGAATGGGTTCATGAGAACTTTTCGAATGCGTGCAAGTTCGGTATAGTAGCGACAGCCCCGTATGGGGCTGTTTTATTGGTACCAATAATATTCATTGTTCATTGTTTTGTATTCATGAATGAGGTCCAGTATGCCAACGCTATGTTCTAGCCTGCTACAGGAGTTGGAGGAAGCTCGGAGACGGACGGATAGTTTATTTTCGCTGATAAGCCCAAAGGCAATGTATGCTCGTCCGATTTCGGAACGGCATCGGTTGATTTTTTATTTGGGACACCTCGAAGCGTTTGATTGGAATCAATTGTGTCGCTGGACGTTAGGCAAGGCGGCCTTTCATCCATCATTTGACCAATTGTTTGAAGCAGGTATTGATCCGGAGGTCGGTACGGCCTCGATAGATATGCCCTCTGATTGGCCAACAATTCAGGAAGTCGAAGGCTATAATGTACGAGTCCGGGAAGAAGTTGATCGGGGCTTAGACCATGTACCCGAAGAGATGGTTCATGTGGCCATAGAACATCGTCTCATGCATGTCGAAACAACTGCCTATTTAATGCAACATTTGGATTCCAGTGAGAAACAGGTACCTCTATTCGCGCCACTCTCCATAAATGGACAAGTTCCTTCAGAAGGAATGATAGACATCCCAGACGGGCTAGCTCCTTTAGGTCGTGGTCGTGAGGAGGGGTTTGGTTGGGACAATGAATTTGGTCGGCACGAAGTCTTCGTTCCGGCCTTTTCCATCAACCGACATAAAATTACCAATGGGCAATATCTGCAATTTGTCAATGAGGGGGGAGCGCCTCCTAGGCACTGGAAACGTCAGGGAGACCAGTGGATGTTAGAGACCATGTTCCATCAGGTGCCTTTACCTCTCTCGTGGCCAGTGTATGTCACCCATGAACAAGCGCGGGCATATGCTGACTGGAAAGGGCGGGCTCTGCCTACCGAAGCACAATTTCATCGTGCGGCTTATGGAACGCCAGATGGTGTCGATCTGCCATTTTCCTGGGGCACTGATTTTGTCGGACCCACTTTTGGCAATTTTGATTTTCACGCATGGGACCCCAAGCCAGTGACGGCCGATCCGCATGGAACGAGCGCGTTTGGCGTCGCTCAACTGGTCGGCAATGGCTGGGAATGGACATCGACCCTCTTTCATCCTTTCGAGGGCTTTCATCCGTTATCAACCTATCCCGGATATTCCGCGCGTTTTTTTGATCAAGATCATTACGTGGTGAAAGGTGGTGGTCCTCAAACTGCTAGCCGGTTACTACGACGATCGTTTCGGAATTGGTTTCGACAAGGCTATTCCTACGCCCACACCAGTTTTCGTTGTGTCACGGTTTGAGGTGATGGTTTCGCCAAGCCGTGGCTCCTTCGCTTAGCTGAATGTCAATCCAATATCACCTCAATAATTAGATAATCTTACGAGTCCCCTCGTAATTTCATGAGCGCTCAATTTTCTTTTTATGATCCCCGTCGCTGGTGGACGGATCTGATAGGCGTGTGGCAGGACACACGTCTGATTGTTGTTGTCGCTCAAATTGCCGCAATTTACGCCGCTATTCTTATTCCGTTCAAAGCAGGCATTCCGATCATTCCCGGATTTGTGGAATTGCGCCCGGCCAATGCTATCCCGATTGTCGCGTCTTTGTTATTTGGCCCTGCTGCGGCGTGGGGTGCTGGCATCGGGAATATTATCGGGGATTGCTTTGGGACGTTGGGCCCGGCAAGTGTGTTTGGCTTTTTAGGAAATTTTTTCTTTGGGTATCTTCCTTATTTGATGTGGGGAAATTTAGGATGCTTGTCGTCGGGGCAATCACCGATGGTGAAGTCTTGGCGACAAGGTTTGGAATATGGGCTGGTCTGCGTGGTGGCTTCGGGTGTGTGTGCTGGAATCATTGGGTGGGGCGTGGAGTTGTTGGGTTTGCTTCCGTTTATCGTGCTCGCTCCCGCGATTTTTTTTAACAATATCGTGATGGGATTGATCTTAGGCCCACCCTTGTTAGGGTTTCTGTATCCGCGTGTCAAACGGTGGCAATTGCTCTATGAAGATATCCGTCCGTCGTTCCTCACGGGGGAGAACATGGGCCACTCCCTTGAAACGTTTTCTTCAGAAAACGATTCCCTTTTTCCCTTCGATGCCCATGCTCCTTCGCCTCTCTTAGTCTGTCGAGAGTTTTCTTTTTCCTATTCTTCTCAAACGACACCGGCGCTTCGGGAAATTTCGTTTTCAATTGCGCCGGGGGAATTCGTCATGTTGTTGGGGCGTAGCGGCTCGGGGAAGTCCACCTTATGCTATGCCTGCAATGGACTGATCCCGCAGATGATTCCGGGTCTAGTATCCGGTGAGATCGAGGTATGCGGAGAAGACACGCAAGCCTTGCCTGTTTGGAAGCGGGCGAATCGCGTAGGATTAGTCTTTCAGGATTTTGAAACCCAATTGATAGGCACCACCGTTGGAGCAGAATTGCGGCATCCATTGGAATACCAGGAGGCATCTCTGACGTTTCATGATATGAACCGCAGGATTACCCATGCACTCAGTTCCGTTAGTTTGGAAGTTGGTCTTGACCGTGATCCGATGAGGATGTCGGGAGGGCAGCGGCAACGACTTGTCATGGCTTCGGTTCTAGTACAGAATCCGAAACTCTTGATATTAGATGATCCTAGTTCAGATTTGGATCCTGGCTGTCGCACACAATTGCGACAGGCCTTGCGACAGCTCAGAGCCGAGGGTATGAGTATGTTGCTGACGGAACAGGATTATGAGGCGCTTCCATTAGCGAACCGTGTCATTGTGCTTGATGAGGGTCAGTTGGTGTGGGAAGGAACGCCCGAGTTGTTGCTTCGCAATCCGAAAATGATGCGTCAGCGAGGAATCCAGCCTTTAGCTTTGACGGAATGTTTCGAAGAGCATGGGTGCGATCCGTTACCACTCACAGTAGAAGAAGCCGTCGTGTGTGCGAAAAAAATGAACCTTATGATCGAACCTTCAGCAGATGTACTTGATGATACGGTACGGTTGGGAAAGCAAAGGCCTTCGTTAGAAGGTAAATCAAATCCAGTTATTCAGATCGATGGGGCGTGGTTTCAGTATGAGGAGACGCCTGTCATTCACGATCTCAATTGTGTGATTTACCAAGGAGAGTTTTTGGCCTTGTTAGGTGCGAATGGCTCTGGGAAAAGTACATTGGCGAGACTAGTGAACGGACTCTTAGTCCCAACCCAAGGTCGTATTTTCATTCATAATTGTGATACGCGCACCACTTCGACGAACGAATTGGCGAAGCGTGTAGGACTCGTCTTTCAGAATCCCGATCATCAAATTTTTGCAGATACGGTTTGGGAGGAAGTTGCCTTTGGAGCGAAAAACCTTGGCTGTTCTGCCGAAGAGATTGTTGTTCGTGTTCGGGAGTCGTTACACGCTGTTGGGCTTCCCGTTGAGCAGAGCGGTGGCTTAGATCCATTTTCTTTACGAAAAGGAGAACGACAACGGATAGCGGTGGCTTCGATCCTGGCTATGCGACCAACTGTATTAATTTTTGATGAGCCGACCACAGGTCTCGATGCGCGAGAAACTGATTGGATGATGACCATGATCCGGGAGTTAAACCAACAAGGCCATACCATTGTGATGATCACGCATTCTATGAGATTGGTCGCCGAGTATGCCCAGCGTTGTCTCCTCATGGATGGGGGGAAGTTTGTCGCCGATGGGTCGCCTCGAGATATTTTCCATGATGCGGCTCTTGTTCGTGCCGCATCATTGGAGATTCCTCTGATTTCTCAGTTTAGTCAACGATGGGGCCATACCTTATTAACCGTCACTGAAGTGAAATCGTCTCTGAAGCCACAGGTGTGATGACCATTTCTCTGTACTTGAACCGAAAAACCTGGGTTCATCAATTAGATGGACGAACCAAAATGTTGCTTGTGCTGGGCTTTTTTATCCTGGCCTTGTGCTTTTCTCATCCAGGCTATTTGCTTGGTGTGTTAGCTGTAGTGGTGGGGGGCTTAGCTGTCGCGCAAGCAGGGGTGAACGTGAGGAAAATTTGGGCTCTTGCTGCCTTGCTGGTCTGTTACAGCATCATGCTATGGCCATTTTTTGTAGAAGGAAAGACGCCTGTTCCAGGGTTTCATGTTCTTGGAGTAACTTGGGAAGGATGCGTGTTTGGTCTCGGGATGGGGATTCGGTTACTCATTATGGTGTGGGGAGGCGTGTGGCTACTGTCGACGACCACGATTGAAGAGTTAGCCCAGGCTTCTCAACGACTTGGATTACCAACTCGAGTCGGTTTCGCCTTTTCTTTAGCTTTCCGGTGGGTTGGGATTCTGTTGGGGGCCGGGATTGGAGTGATTCAAGCGCAACGTTCACGGGGGTTAGATCTCTCATCTGGAACCATGGTGGAACGTATCCGCAAATATGTGCCCTTGGTGGTGCCCATCATTGGACATGCCCTCCGTCAAACAAATCTGTTAGCCATGGCCCTAGAATCCAAGGGGTTCCATCCTAGCGCGCAGCGATTTTTTCATATATCTGGAAAAATGAAAAAGCCAGATTATGTTGTTCTGATATGTTTGGGAATGCTGGTAGGGGTCAGTGGCTGGATGTGGTGGCACGGAATTGGGACATTGAATGTCAGGTTTTGAGGGATGGGCGGTTGGGTGAAAAAATATGGGTTGTTCCAGATTCTTGAATGGGCTGAACATAAAAAGGAAGCGGAGGAAATTTTTTTAAGACAGATGCGATAAGAACTATTGAATATGTAAAAAATTTAGGACTAAATTCAGAAGGAGAAGCGTCTGTTTGGGCTGCGGAACGGGAGGTTAACCTAGGACCGGTGATTGGGGGCAGGAATGCTCATCTTTGGCAAGGGCAACAAATTTGGAAATATTTTTAATGCATCGGCCGCAACAATTTTTCTTGTCATTCAATTCCAATGCCGAGGCGAGCTTTTTGGGGCAAGTCACTCCTGCTTTTCCCAACTCCTGAACATCAGATTCCCGAATGCCTTTACAGATGCAGATAAACATGATTGAGTGGCTTTTTTGTGTTCAATTCGATAATGATAATGGTTCTCAACTTTAAATAAGTTTACTATGCAGCTCTTGCCCTGTCAATAGAAGAATGCATTTTATTAAAGTATTGAAAGTATGATGGTTTTTTCGATAAATATGAAATGGATAATAATTCATTTTCTTGGGTTTTTTTCTTTTTCATTGCTTGAAATTGGCCAATATTCTCGGTTTTATGAGGAAAGGGACTTGATTGAGCATGAGCTCCTGCATAAAAGATCGGTCGGGGAATGTAGAGCTTCGTGTTTATTGCCAGCCACGAGCGTCTAAAACAGAAATCGTTGGATGGCATGGCGATGCTCTCAAAGTTCGTCTGGTTGCTCCTCCAGTCGAAGGACGGGCGAACATGGAATTATGTCAATTTTTGTCACGGCATTTTGGTGTCCTTCGACAGGAAGTCCACATTCTATCGGGAAAGGGTGGAAGGCAGAAGCGGGTCTTGATCAAGGGGAAGGCGATTAAAGACATTCAGGACCGTCTACCATTATGGCAGGGTCCCAAATGATAACGGCTTCAAAATACGTGAGCCAATAAATGGTGGGGACCGGCATCGAACTTGATCCATACAGGTCAGATCCGCGTTAGGGTCTTGGTTTACAAGCCCCCAGGGCACTTTTATAATGCCCAGCCGTATGAACTTCCGAAGCGAAAGTGCTCAAATTTGGAGTTCTTTTAGGGAAAATCCCTTTTACTGATACGTTAACCTTTCACAATTAGACTATTATGTCCCAATCATCCCAATCAAACAGGCTGAAGGAGCTCTTATTTGACCAGCTTGATGCTTCGACCGCTCAGGATCTACTCACCCAATTGGCTCAGGGGAAAACTCACGTTTCTATCTTAGAATTATTGGATGAATTGGGCGAAATTTCCTCAAAAATCCAAGGACAGGCCGTTTCGGCATTAGGCGAGGTAGAACGCAGAGGATGTCTGGCCAGCGTCGTTCCCTGGCTTGATCTAGGGATCACCCTTTCGCAGGCAACTGGCGCGTTGGGTCTTCGATACTTTAAGGAGAGCCCTACGATTCTTGGGTTTTTAGGAGAGACCCACCAAAGAGACGAACTGCTTGCTCAGGTCTTAGAATTAGCAGATGGTGGGATGGAGTCCGCACCACAATGTGCCTACGAGTGGTTTAAGGTTTTACCTCAGTTAGCCTCAGAGCATTCCATAGAGGATATGCAGCAGTGGGCCACGTTAGGGATGGAGCTGGCGGGATGGAACTATGTCTTAGGCAATGAATTTTTCCGGGAGAGTCCGGCTATTGCGCACTCGATTCCGTTAGTTGCAGCGAAGGAATGGATCGGGTTTGGCATGAAATTGATGGTGCAAAACAGTTTTGGTAAATCTGATTATGTGGGTACGCTGGAGTTTTTCCGAACGAGCCCAAGTTTATTTTCGGAAATCTCAGATCAGGAAGTGAAACAACGGGTGATCGATCTAGGGTCCAACCTGGCTGATCGTTCACCTGAACATGCCATCGTGTTTC
>JAJDBR010000031.1 GCA_029261275.1 Nitrospirales bacterium | reverse complement strand
CGTTCATGGGCGTCCGAATCTCATGGCTCATAGTGGCGAGAAACTCAGATTTTGCCCTGACAGCTTGAAGTGCTGCATCGCGTGATATGGCCAATTCTCCGTTCTTTCTCTGGAGATCCTCGGCCATATCGGAGTTTTTTTCGAAATGAGATTCCGTTCGAGCATTTCATTCTGTAAGAGGGTATTGGCTTCTGACAGGGCCGTAGTTCGTTCGTCCACCATTTCAGAAAGATGGCTACGATGTTGGTCCAGTTCCTGATCTCGGGCTTGTATGTCTTCAAGCATCGTATTGAATCCATCAATCAAGGTGCCAATTTCATCAGGGGCTTTCGAGGGTGCGCGTAAGGAATAATCCCGGTTTTTGGAAATTTGCGTTGCGACGTCGGTGAGATAGACTAAGGGATCCAGGATCGCTCTTTGGAGACGGGCTGAAACCACCAAAGCCAATAGGCAAGAGAGAACCATTGCCACCACCGCAATAGGAAGAAGGTCATAGAATTTTTGATAAACCGGTTGTAAATTCGAAAGAAGATAAATGGTTCCGATATGTTCATTGTTTAAGTAGATCTTTCGATAGATTTCTATTGACTGCCAAGAGAGGCGGTAAATGGCCTGTTCAAAAGAGTTTTCGAAATCGGGAGGTGTTCCCGGTTGATATTGGGATAGACTCTTTCCATCTGGCGTAAACAAGATAGCTTGTAGAATGTTCGGTTGGTGCTGAAATCCAGATAGAATCTCTTGCGCCGCGTCATCGTCGTTAAAAACGAGGGCGGCCGAGCTGTTGTCGCCTATTAAGCCGGCTTGTTTAGCCAATCCTTGTACAAGGGATTCTCGGATTTGAAACAAGTCGTTAGCTACTAAAACTGAGCAAGCGAACAAAAGGCTTAATGCCGAGGTAAGGACCAAGATTAAGAGAAATTTTACCTTCAGAGGCATTTCTTGAAGTACTCGAAAAATCTTATGTTTGAATATTGTTTTCATGGGGTATAGATCTTGGCTAATCGAAGTAATTTAGAACTGACTTTTAAATTGCTTTGGTTGACAGCTTTTGTGTTAATGGCAAATCGAATTTTTTGGTTGTCGATGAAAAATTGAACCATGCCCCCTAGTCTCATGAAATCAAGGGTCTCTCCCACCGTTAGCACATCTTCATCTTCCACTCGATGACGAAGGCCCTGTAATTTTGACGATGCGGATGCCGGGAGATACAGGACATGACAGTATTGGAGTTGGGTTGTGGGAGGATTGCGAAGAATTTCAAACGGATGATTTCGCACTGATTTTTTTGACAGCATGTCATCTAACGTTTGCCCAAATGGGTCTGTTCCCATCACACAAATACGAAGATGTTCATTGGTTGCCTCGAAGGTTGAGGTTGGCCAATCGACAAAATTGGCAAAGTGATAAAAGAATGCCGCTTTAATTTTGTATTCTTCGACGACCTCTGCTCGACTAATTGCCGAAATCCCAATGAGGAAGAAAAAGGGTATGAAAAGGGAAAGTAGGAATCGAAGAAGGGGAGAACGAATATGGAAGCGGGAATGAGTCATGAATAGGACCTTGAGCGATTACGGCGCTGGCTTTGGCTGGTGACGATAAGGGTTTGGACCGTTAATAACTCCATGTGATTTTTCCGTAAACGCTTCGCTGCACCTCTGTGGGTTGTGTGGCCAAGAGAAGAGAGGGAGCGGCTTCTGGATGATGGTTATCCAAAAGATTTTGCCCAACCAGGGATAAGTCAAGATTGGGCCACGGCTTCCACCCGAGGCGGAGATCGAGTTCCACATAATCGGCAATATTCGGAGCAGGGATATTGTCCGCGATCCGCAGCCATGAATCGAATTCCACCTGAAAGGGGAGGGTGATTAAAGAGCGAATGGAGCCTTGATGATGGGGGGTGGCCCTTCCGACGGTGCTGAGAGCTGTATTTATGGGACCATCCACGGTCATATTGATATAGGTATAGGCCCCACGGATTCGCCACCAATCGTGGATTTGAAGATCACTGGCGAGCTCCACACCGATGGTGTCCACTTCAAGATTGTTGGCGAGGGTGCCGGTAGGGGGAGCCAGACTAATGACTCGTGTTCCTCGGATATTGTCATATTGATTATAAAAACCCGTGATGTCGAACGTGATACGCTCAAATGTGTTCAGTCGATAACCAATTTCAAAAGCCAAGAGATCTTCGGTTTTAAATTCCTGATTGCCCCGGACCAAAGTTGGGAAGGGTGTGGTGGCGTTTGGGGGGAGGGTGAGGAGACTGTTGTCTTCTAACCGTGAAGGGACGCGCACGGCGCGGGAGACTGCTCCCCACAGGCTGTGCCCATCTACCGGTTTCCAGAGAAACCGTCCGCTGGGTTGATATTCAAACCCCGTAAAATGGTTGTGTGAGAGCTTAGTGCCAATGGTGACGGTAAAGGTGTCCGGTATCAATGTGATTTCATCTTGAAGAAAGCCACTGACTAGATTGAAGGATTGGGAATCGGGAGAGACCGAGGTGCCAGGCGTATTTTGTAGCTTGTCCGTCCAATAGCGGTATTCCATCCCCCACAGGATTTCTTGGTTGCCGAAGAATTCAAAGCGATGTTGAAAGTCTACATCAAAGGTATCAATGGTCGCTTTGATGGTGTTTTCGTCTCGTTCATATCGATCATAGAAAAATTGAAGAGCCATGTCTGATCCTGAATCCCAGGTGTGCTCCCATCGTGTAAGGAAATGCCCACCTGACATTTCGAGGTCTTCGTTGCCTCTCGTAAATCCAAAAGGAAATGTGGTGGTCGTGGCCACCGTGCTCTGTTGCCCGCCGTCGCCGGTATAGAACTCCCCCTGGACCATCACATGATCGTGTGCGTCCAGCTCCCAATCTGTTCGGAAGCCACTGCGGAACATGTGCGTGTCATCATGAGCTCCCATGGCGTTAAAGCTGGTGTCTCGATTGAAATATTTTGAAAACAGGCGGTAATGAAAATCCGAGCCATGGCTTCCCCCTTGTCTGATGGAGACAATACCTTCCTCGCTGCCAGCCACTCCGCTGACTAATAGGCCCTGTGTATCTTGAGCCTTTTTCGTGATGATATTGATCACGCCATTGACAGCATTGACTCCCCAGAGTGCTCCGCCTGGTCCACGGATTACTTCGATGCGTTCAATGTCTTCTAACATGGTGTCTTGCGTTTCCCAGGTCACTCCGGCAAACAATGAGTTATAGATCGTCCGTCCATCGATGAGCACTAAGAGTTTGTTGGTAAACCGTTCATTGAATCCTCGAGCACTAATATGCCATTGATTTTTGCTGCCTCGTCCCACTTGTATCCCGGGAACCATGCGGAGGGCTTCGGGGATGCTGGTTACGCCAGACCGGCGAATATCTTCCTGCGTGATCACAAAAATTGCAGCCGCCGATTCCGACAATTTTTGTTTTTTCTTAGACACCGAGGTGACTTCCAAGGACATCAATTCTTCCAAGCTCAACTCAGTGAGGTCAGTGTTTGAAAAGGGATCGGTGGCTTCTCCCGAAGCTGTTCCCCCCAAACAAATGAGCCATAGCCCGATGAATCCCATTTTCCAAAATGTACTCCAAATCGGGTTAAGTGAATGATGCAATCTAGAAAAGCCTCTCATGAATCCCTCCGTGTGATCGTTGCCAAAATATCTTCATGGGAAAAGCCTCATTTTCCTTACTTGACCTGGCAATCGAAGGAGGGACTTCGAATAGGAAAATGGGCGTGCTTTCTCTTTAATTTTTTTCGGTTTTAGAAGGTTGAGACTTAATGTTAAGTGATATCAATCACAATAAATGTGAGTGACGAGTGTGGATTGCTATGAGTGGGAGGGAGGTGCCGGGGATTCCGCGAGGACGGAGTGAGGGGAAGGCTAGGTAAAGCGTTAGGTGTAAAGACTCACAGTAATGTTCTGCGAGGTAATCTGTTCGCTCCCTGCTTTTCAATTGGGCCTAGTATTAGCCATTCATAAGGGCGTCCTCTAGTTTCTGATGGGTTTGTTGAAAGCTGTCTTGAATGGTACTTCGAAACAGTGAAAGAGAAGTTGTTTCTCCAGCCTTGCAGGCCGATTCGAGGTCCATGGCTACACGAGCAAGTGAGGCGGCTCCGATGTTCAGGGCAATGCCTTTGAGTCCGTGAGCGGCCTCCTGGATGGTCGCAAGATCGTGAGTGTCCAGGGCTTGTTCAATGAGGGTCACGCACTCAAGGGAATCTTCCATAAATTTTTGAATGATCGTTTGGAGAAATTCGCGTCCTCCCATGGCTTCCAATCCGGCCAGAGTATCATGGTTGATATAATCAGAATGGGACAACGTGTTTTGAGAAGGTTGTGTAGAGGACTTTGAATTTTTAGTAGCGGGAGGGGAATGGGTTTCAGATTTCGGTAACCACTTGGCCAATATTGTGGACAACTCCTCTGGACGAATCGGCTTGCTGAGATAGTCATCCATGCCGGCTTGGAGACATTTGTTCCGGTCGCCCTGCATGGCATTCGCGGTCACCGCAATGATGGGGACGTGGGAATAGTGAAGAGTGAGGGATAAGGAGTCAGGCGTCTCAGGTAGGTCTGTCCCCTTACTCCTTGCTTCTAATTGTTCACGTTGTTCTTTTTCCCGTATTCGGATTGCGCGAGTGGCTTCATAGCCATCCATTTCTGGCATTTGGCAATCCATCAGAATGAGGTTGTAGGGAATTCGGGCAAGTGCTTCGAGGGCTTCTTGACCATTAGCAGCCACATCTGCTCGAAATCCAAGTCGTTCGACCATCAAGACTCCCAATTGCTGATTTACCTGATGGTCGTCGGCCACTAAAATGCGAAACGCCTGCTTCCCTTCAAGATCCTTGAGGAAATGAGATGTCACCAGCGGTGGAGGGGCGGGGAGATGTTCGGGCCCGTGAAAACCCATGACGGTTTCCATGCAAGCTTGGAGTTGGGATTTGCGAATGGGCTTGGTCAAATATCCTGAAAACCCACAATGATGGGCCGCCGCCGCATCTCCTCGTCTTCCCAAGGAGGTGAGAAGAATCAGGCGTGTGGCTTTGAGATTATCGTCGGCCTTAATCAATTGGGCCAGTTCAAACCCATCCATTTCTGGCATTTCCATATCCAAAATCGCGAGATCGTAGGGTGTGCCCTGTTGTGCCTGTTGTTGAAGGAGTGCGAGACATTCACTCGGGTGCTCCACTAACGTTCCGTGCATATGCCAATGTTGAAAATATTGTTCTAACAATTGACGATTGGTGGGATGATCATCCACTCCGCAAATGCGGAGACGTTCCAGCGCAATGGGCTCTTGGGAAAGTGTGGCCATAGATTCCGGTTGTTTTTGGAATTGGGAGGTGAACCAAAAGGTGCTGCCTCCTTCTTCTCGGTTTTCTACGCCGATCTCCCCGCTCATTTGATGAACGAGTTGTTTGCAAATCACTAAGCCAAGGCCGGTACCGCCATGGCGACGGGTGGTGGAACTATCTGCCTGGGAAAAGGGCCGAAATAGTTTCGGAAGGACGTCCGAAGGAATACCTTCGCCGCTATCAAGAATTTCCACTCGGATGTCTACTGTGTCGTGTGTCTCCTCCTGGGACGAGATTTTCACAATAATTTCACCGGCCAAGGTAAATTTAATGGCATTCCCGATCAGATTCATGAAAATCTGACGCAGACGGCCCGGATCGCCTTGGAGCGCGGTGGGAACGTTGGCGAACACCAATCCCACCAATTCCAGATTCTTTTTGCCTGCGGCCTCAGCCAATAACTCCAGCGATTCTTCCAAGGTGGTCCGAAGATCAAATGGGATCATTTCAAACTCGAGTTTCCCCGCTTCAATTTTGGAGAAATCCAGAATATCGTTGATGATTTTCAGGAGGGTTTCTCCTGAAGAGCGAACCGTTTCGGCAAACTGCCGCTGTTGCGTGGAAAGAGGAGTTTCTAGGAGCAGACCGGTCATTCCGATCACCCCATTCATCGGAGTTCGGATCTCATGACTCATAGTGGCGAGGAATTGGCTTTTGGCAGTGACCGCCATTTCAGCCCGTTCTTTGGCTTCTCGAAGATCCTGTTCGTGTTGTTTGCGACCACTAATATCTCGAACAATGCCGGTGAACGTGCGACGAGAGCCCACTTTGATTTCACTCACGGCGAGTTCCATGGGAAACACGGTGTGGTCTTTTCGTTTTCCCACCAACTCTCGACTCTTCCCGAAAATGGTCGACGTGTGGCCATCCAGATACCGTTTCATGTAGCCATCATGTTCTTCTTGAAACGGTGCAGGCATCAGCAGCGACACATTCTGCCCAATGGCTTCCAAAGGCGAATACCCAAAGACCTGTTCGGCTGCACTGTTGTATGATTGGATGATTCCCACTTCATTAATCGTGATAATGGCATCGGCTGCCGTTTCCACAATTCCTCGGATTCGCGCATCGCTTTCTTTTCGGGCCAGTTCGGCTCGTTTTCGCTCAAGGACATGACCGAGTTGTGTGCCAATAATTTCCATGACCGCCAATAAGCGGTCGTTCGGTGTTTCTACGTCGCGAGAGAAAAATTCCAAAACACCCATGACGACATTGCCAACCATGACAGGGAACGCGAACCCACCTCGGATACCAAGTTCATCGGCCATCCGAGCCCGTGGGAAGTTGAGGTCTTGGGTGATGTCTCGAATCCACGCCGCTCGCCCTTGTTTCAAGACACGTCCGGGAAGGCCGACTCCCACTGTGAAGGTGGTTTGTTCTGTCAGGGTCTGGAAAATGTGAAACTCTTCAGCATTTTCTAAATGCCAAAGTTTGGAGGTGGTAAGGAGAGACGCTTCTTCGTCTTCTCGAAAATACACATGCGCCACTGGCCATTTCGTAAAGGCGCAAATGCAATCTAGGCTGACTTGAAAAGCTTCATTGACGGATTGGGCTTCGTTGGCTGCCATGGCCACGTGTTGGATGAGCTGCATAGATGCTGTTTCTTGGTGGAGCGCGGCTTCCGTTTGTTTCTGATCCGTGATATCTCTGATAAACGCGCAAAAGGAATGTGAGTCCTGTTTAAACAGGGGTACCATCGTCACTTCCATAAGAAATTCATGGCTTTTGCGATGGAGTCCACGAATTTCGAGTCGTTTATTCACAACCTGCTGCTGCTTGGTATCCAAGAAATGTTTGAGTTGGTGTTCTTGCTCGGTCAGGTGGGTAGGTGGAAGCAACGTATCTCGAAAACTCTGTCCTAAAATTTCAAATTTTGGCCATCCGAAAATCAATGTGGCTTGTGGATTCCAGTCAGTAATGAAGCCCTCTCGATTGATGGTCACAATGGCATCCAACGCATGGTCGATGATGAGGCGAATTTCCTCCTGGCTCTCTCGAAGTGCTTGGATGGCCTCCTCGCGTTGAAGAGTTTCCGCGTTCACTCGATCCAAGACACGGTTATATTCGGTGGCGATTTGCCCAACTTCCGTATGGGGTTCGACTTCGACTGACCGTGTAAAGTCTCCCTGGGCACGATGGCTTTCCATCTGGCCGAGCAGATCAAGCTGCGCGGTGCTAACTCCATGTTCCGCCATGTTCAATCCGATGCGTTCTTCATCCTCGGTGACCCTAAGGGGAATGATTCGGTTGAGATAGGTCAAAATGATGGCGCTGATGCCGAAGGCCCATCCAAAACAGGCTAAAGCTCCGGTGAGTTGAATGCCGAATTGAGTGAGGCGGTCGTGCCCGGTTCCCCAGAGGTCCATGTTCCCGAATAAGGCTAAGGCGAGGGTCCCCCACACCCCTGCACACGCATGAGCAGGGATGGCTCCCACGACATCATCCACCTGCCATTGCTCCAAGAAATGCGTGGCCAGGACACAAAGGAGTCCTCCGACTCCGCCGACGAGCAGGGAAGTGCCAGGCGTCATGAAGGGTGCTGAAGCCGTAATCGCAACAAGTCCAGCTAGGATTCCGTTAATGACCGACGTCACATCTGGTCGCCCAGTTAACCACCACAAATAGGCCAACGCGCTAAGCCCACCAGCGGTACTGGCCAACGTAGTATTTACTAAGACCAGTGGGATACTTTGAGAGGCTTTCATTACACTGCCGCCATTGAATCCCATCCATCCTACCCATAATAAAAATAACCCGAGTGCGGAGAGTGGAAGATTGTGTCCTTGAATGGTGAACGTGTTTCTTCCAAATCGTCCGAGGCGAGGACCAATCACCAAAATGGCCGCCAATGCTACCCATCCAGCAGTGGAATGGACGACTGTTGCGCCCGCAAAATCTATGAATCCGAGGTGATTAAGCCAGCCAGTCGAAAGGCCTTCGGCATTGCCTCCCCACACCCAATGACCGATGACCGGATAGATGGCCGCGCTGATAACTATGGAAACCAGCAAATATCCGCTAAAGCGCATCCGTTCCGCGACTGCTCCAGAGATGATTGTGGTGGCGGTTCCGCAAAAGGTCAGTTGAAACAGGAAGAACGTCCACATCTGTGTGCTTGTTCCCCCGTCGAACAGAAATTGCGAGGTGCCTACCCAACCCAACGCGGAGGCGCCAAACATCAGGCCGTAACCAAATGTCCAGAAAATAATGGAGGCAATGCAAAAGTCCACTACATTTTTGATGGCCACATTGATGCTGTTTTTGGCGCGGACCAGGCCAGTCTCTAGGCAGGTAAACCCTGCTTGCATCAACAAGACTAAGACCGTGCAAGTTAGCATCCAGGTCATGGGTTGAGATAAGAGATTGGTTGGCATAAACGATACTCAGAAATAGATGGCCACCAAAGGGGAATGAGCCATCGCCGACAAGATTTTTATACTAAATAAAACTAGACTCATCTCCATCTATTCGGTTTTTGGAAGTTGTTTCTTGATGGTGAGAATTTTCGGAGATTGGTCAAGGGTGGGACGAAACGCGTGAGGGGTGAAGAGTGAGGAAAAGGGATCGAGAGAGCAGTCTTCATGACCCCTTACACGTCACTTAATACTGTGCAGGGAGCCACTTTGCGAAGATCTCTGCAAGATTATCAGGTCTAATAGGTTTGGCCAAATAGTCATCCATGCCTGCTTGTAAGCATTTCTCACGATCTTCGGGCATGGCATTCGCGGTCATGGCCACAATAGGCAAATGGGAACAGTTGGAATTAAGAAGTAAGGAGTGAGAAGCAGGAGAAGGGCCAGGCTCCTGCCTTCTAACCTCTGATTCCTGACGACCTATTTCTAACTTTTTACTTTCTGCCCTCCTGATTTCGCGAGTGGCGTCAAATCCATCCATCACGGGCATTTGGCAATCCATAAATACTAAACCATAGGGAATGGTGCCACAGGCCTCGACTGCCTCTAGGCCGTTTGCTACGACATCGACCTTATATCCGAGACGTTCGATCATCATCACGGCTAATTGTTGATTGACGTGATGATCATCGACGACCAAAATTCGAGCGTTTCCCGTTTTGGTTGTTTCCAAGGTGGTAAAGCGCGTCACGACTTGTGTGTCAGGATGATGAAGATTCCCAGTCTCAAGGCTCATGACGGTTTCCAGAGTGTGCTTGAGGACATTCTGGCGAATTGGTTTAGTCAGATACCCTGAAAAACCTGCAGCTTTGGCTTCTTTGGCATCTCCTCGCTGGCCGAGAGACGTTAAGAGGACCAACCGAATATCCCCTAGTTGAGGATTGGCTTTGATCATGCGAGCGAGAGTCATCCCATCCATTCCGGGCATTTCCATATCCACAATTGCGATCTGAAAAGGATTCCCATCTTCTTGTGCGCGTTGAATGAGGAGAAGGGCCTCAAGAGGCGTCGCTGCGGTAGTTACCTGCATGTCCCATTTTTGGGCATATTCCTCTAAAAGTTGACGATTGACTGGATGATCGTCAATGCAACAGATGTGTAGTCCCTCCAACTTGGTATTCGGGAGAATCGGGGCTTGATGAGATTGCTTTTTAAATTGGGCAGTAAACCAAAAGGTGCTGCCCAGCCCCAGCTGGCTATCAATGCCAATTGTTCCGCTCATGCGCTCGACTAATTTTTTACAAATAGCCAAGCCCAGTCCAGTGCCCCCAAATTGTCGAGTGGTCGAGCTGTCGGCCTGTTGGAAGGGTTGAAAGAGGCGCTGTTGGGCAAGCGGGTCGATCCCAATGCCCGTATCTGTAACGGCTACTCGAATGTTGACGGTGTCTGGAGTTTCGGTGATTAACGTGATATTCACCGCCACCGCCCCTTCTTTGGTGAATTTGATGGCATTACTAAGTAAATTCAACAAAACCTGTCGGAAACGACCGGGATCTCCTCGTAAGGCCGTGGGAACTGAGGGGTTTACGAAACCAACGAGCTCTAGGAGGGCGCTCCCAGCTTTTTCAGCTAAGAGGTCCAGAGTATCTTCCATGGCGACACGAAGATCGAAATCAATAGTTTCAAAATCCAGCTTTCCGGCTTCGATTTTTGAGAAATCCAGTATGTCATTGATAATAGTCAACAGGGCTTCGCCTGAACTACGGACGGTTTCGGCAAATTGGTGTTGTTGAGATGTCAGGCCGGTGTCCAACAACAGCCCGGTCATGCCGATAATGCCATTCATGGGTGTTCGAATCTCATGGCTCATGGTGGCCAAAAACTCACTTTTGGCCTTTGCCCCCTGTTCTGCTGTTTCCTTGGCCTGCCGTAAAGACTGTTCAGCCAATTGTCTCTGGGTGATGTCTCTGACAAGGCCATAAAAAAAGTAGGTGTCTCCTTGAGCGATCGGAATAATGGAAATTTCAACTGGGAATTCATGCCCGTCATGGTGTAAGGCCGTGAGTTCAAGTCGTTTATTCGTAATTGTTCCGGATTTCGTTTCTGCAAATCGTTTCAGTCCTTGCCGATGGGCTTCCCGAAATTGGTGGGGAATGATCAGGTCGACAAGATATTTGCCGATCACGTGTTCGATTGACCAGCCGAATATCTCAGAGGCTTGCGGGTTCCACGTCAGAATTTTTCCGTCCGCATTCATGCTGATGATGCCATCTAAGGCGTGATCAATAAGATTTTGCGTTTGCTTTTCCATGTCCTTCAGACGCAGTTCACTTGTCTGTCTGAGATTGTCATACAGTTGCTGCATCTCTTTGGATGAGAGAGCCAGAGACCGTTCCAGTAATTCTCGTCCTTGATCGGCCTCGGTATAGGAATTGCTGATGTGTTCTAGCAGTTGATTCCACATTTCGGGGGAAGGCGGAATCGTAAGGTCAGCTGATCCTACGCGTTTAATTTGTCGTTTGAGTAGAGAGTGCATAGATCGTTAGTGTTCTGAAATTGTCGTCAAGGTCATGGTTTGGTTGTGAAGTTCACATCGTCCATTGGCGTAGGGGGACAATTCCCCATAGGAATAAAACCCAATTTGTTGGGTTCCTTGGGGGAATACCTCTAATGTCGCCTCGATTTCCTCTTCAGCACGCTCGCCCAGAGCCAGGCGTCGTCCGACGCAGCTAATGGCAATGGCCAGAGTATTCTGCTGGTCGTCGGATTGAGTCAGGAGGGCTGCCTCGGATGCCCCGGTGATCAACCGATCAAAATTTCCTCGCATCAATTGCACCAATGAATTTTGCGGAATATTGCCTGCAAAGGTCATGGATTGATTGGTTTCATCCACGGCCAGAATGGTTCGCACGAGATACTCATCACCAGGGCCGTCTTGTTTCAAGGCTAAGGGGAAGAGCAGGGCCGTTGCAGGAAGACCGCTGGCTCGCTCTCCAAGATATTCTTTGTAGAGTTCCAGTGCCGGCTTGCCGTCTAGCTTATACAGTATGTTTCCCTCGGATCGTGTCACCCGACGTTCGGGTCCCAAATAATCCCATCCTCCTTTTGAGCCATGTCCCAGATGAATGCGATCACCATACAATCCTACCGCGGTCACCATACCTCCAACGGGCATAGAATTGTTGATGACCCAGGTTTGTTTGAAGCGGTCTCCATCCCCTGCTAACCCGCCGGTGATGATGACGGATTCCGGAAGAATGGCATTCATACCACGGATGAGTTCGCTGCCATTGATCTGGAGTCCATCGGAAAGTACCATGATTCCTCGAAGGTCTGGACGCAAGAGGTCGTTGGCTATTTGCTGCCCCACTTCAAAGGATTGCGATGGGTCGGGAATCGGTACGGTGGCTGCTTGGACCGTGGTCCACTCGAACTGCAGGATCCCTCCCACCAGACTATCGTCTTTGATCTCATTGCCAAATACTTCTCCCGAAGTGGAGCAGCCAATCACGGGAATGCCAGAAAATGTGTGACAGACCTCCTGAACACGGCCAGGGGATTCCAGAAAACTCGGAGATCCAAACAAAATGACGAGAGATTTTTGAGGGTCCTGGACAAAGTCTGGGCACGTGATTGATGGGCTGGAATTATCAAGGCAAAATATTTGAACGTTCATGCACTCTCCTTCTCTTGTCGTACCATGTTGCTGCTAGGGTTACTTGCGAAAATATTTTCCAAAAGACTCTTCACAAGAAGAATTTTGTATTTTTTTCGGTTTATTTTAATGATATCTGAACGGGCCTCTGAATTGAGAGGACAAGGCGAGTAGAGCGATGGGTTCCGCCAAGAAGGGACGAAAAATTGTTTGGATCATGGCTGAGGTGTGGGTATAGGCGAGGGGGATGCCAGTGTTTCTGCCAAACTTTGTTGGGTTAACCGTGCAAACAGCTTTTTTCGCGTGGGAAAAAAGGCAGGCTGTCCTTCTGACAGTTTCAGAAATTTCCCATAATATTGATTGGCCAATCGATCGTTGCTGAGTCGTTCATAGGCATAACCCATATTCAGATGAATGTGGGGGAGGTTAGCTTCAAGAGATTCCGCTTGTCGCAATTCATGAATGGCGAGTTGGTAGTCTCCCCGCTGTTGAGCCACAATGGCACGTTGAATCCATAGTTGTGGAATTTTGTCATTTCTGGCTAGCCCACTTAAAAGAAATTGATCGGCCTGTTCGATCTCACCTTGGCCGAGCAAGGCGGTTCCCATCCAGAACCATGGTTGCCAATTGACAGGGGGTTCACGAAATAGCGGAGACAGTAACGTGACCGCATCTTTGTATTCTCCTAAACGAATCAATTGTTGGGCATGAAGTAATTGATTGGTCGAGGAAAATTGGCGAGAGGTTTTTTTGAGGCTTTCAGATTCTGGTGATTCCGAGAGGTCGGTAAGATTAGCGGTCGAATCTGTGAATGTTTTCGGTGCAGTAGCGATTTTAATGTTTTCCTTGTTTACCACCACTGCTCGAGCCAGTGGTGCAGCGAATGGCTGTGATTCTTCAGCTTCAATTGCGTTTTCTTCAATGATTACTTTTGTGTGCGAGGGATTTGTAGCAATGGGGAACGGATCACTTTCGGCTACCATCCCCTCGGGCTCTTCAGGGCTGGATACCTTGAGTGCGATCAGCTCACTATCCCTATCGACTGAATCGACAGATGCGATTGTCACCTTCTGGTCTGGTAATTCTCTGGGGGTCTGCGGACCTGGGAGAGAAATTCCTGGGGGAGCCTTCGTTGAGGTGAGTGAGGGGGAAGGATCCTGAATTGTTGAGGTGCCTTGAGGGGCAGGGTGTACGTGAGAGGAATCTTCTCTGTTTTCCAGGCGAGTCGGTTCAGATGGAAACTCAGTAACTCCAAGGTTGCTCGAAGTAACGGTACCTGAAGAAGTTGCAGTGTGGTCTAGAACTTCTGACCCTAGAGGGGGAGGGGGCACAGGTTGATTGTTGGCCATTCGAGCATGGGTGTTGGGCGAAAAGCCAAAATCTAGTTGCCATCCTATCCAGTACGACGAAAGAGCGAGGCCCCCTAATCCGAAGGCCATGACCATTGCGATCATCGAAAATTTCAGTCCTGAATCTTTCCGATGTCGCCCGGGGCCTTCCCCTTGATTGAACGTAGGCGTTGATGGTTGTGCTTCTGGCTCTCCTAGCGTTGTACCTGACGAGCGAGCCTGCAAGCGTTCTAGTGCGTCGGCAATAATACTCATAGTTTCAGAACCGTGAACCGTTAAATGTGAAAAAGGAAGAGATGCAGGAAATCTGTGAAGGGTGAGGCCTGAGATGTCTCACGATTCGGATAATTTTCTCTGTACCCCGCACCATTACGTTGCTCCTATTCTCTTATTTACTTCAGAAATTCCTGCGCCGATTTCCAGGCTAGGACGTGACCAATAACTGGGTTCTTTTTCGCAAAGGCTCCGAGTAGTGCACGATCGCAGATTTGATTGATTCGCCTGGGCACTCCGCCGGACAACCAAGAGATGAGCCAAGGGACTCCGGGTTGGAATCGAAGGCGGTCGGCTTTTTGCACTTTTTGAATGCGGTGCAGAACATAATCACGAGTTTCCCGGTATCCCAACGGATGCAGGCGATAGCGCACACTAATACGTTGCCGGAGAGGGCGAAATGCTCGGGCCGCAAGCTTTTGCTCAAGTTCGGGTTGTCCGACCAATAACAGACACATGAGTTTGTCTTTCTCCGTATCTAAATTCGATAGCAAGCGGAGACCTTCCAAGACTTTTCCACTGAGGCGGTGTGCTTCGTCGACCAGCACGACCACGCGTTCGCCTTCTTCGGCCAAACGGAGTAATAATTTAGGGAGTTCCCGTTGCAAGCTTCCCAAAGACCGGTCTTCGGGTATGGTTCCGGTCAGATCTTCATAGATTGATGTGAGGAGGTCACCATACGACTGATCCGGATTTAATAAATAAGCGAAGCGAACCCCGCTTGGTGGATGCCGGAGCAGATGCCGGCATAAGAGTGTTTTCCCAAGGCCGACTTCTCCAGTTAGCATCGTGAAACCTCCACTCGCAATGCCGAAATACAGGTGATTCAAGGCTTCCATATGATGGCTGCCTGGGAAAAAAAAGTCAGTATCGGGTGTCAACCGAAACGGAGGTTCTGAAAACCCTAAGTCTTGATAGCAGAGGCTAAGATCAAACGTCGTCATAAGGTGGATTTCACAATCTTTGGTGAAATGAATATCACTAATTCACTTTTGGTTTTTGCGGTATAGGTGCCGGTAAATAATCGGCCCAGAAGCGGGATATCGCCTAAGAGGGGAACTTTGCGTTCGGTCTCTGAGGTTTCTTCTTGAATCAGACCTCCGATAATAACCATTTCTCCATCTTTCAACCGGACGAGTCCGGAAGATTGTTTAACATCTAAAACAGGGGCATTAGAGGTCTCAAGCGGTGAAATCGCGGTCTCACGTAGGCGAGAAATAATGGGAGTGACGTCTAACATGATCCATCCATCTTCGGAAATCTGAGGGGTTACGGATAACACCAAACCAACGGTCACCGAATTGGCTTGCTCGGTCACGATATTCCCAGTTCCCGCGGTGCCTTGGGTAATGGTTTGAGTGAAAAATGGTTGATCAGTCGCCACCTTGATGAGGGCTGGTTGATTGTTCATCGTGACGATGCGAGGCTGCGAGACGACTTGAATTTCGCCTTGTTCCTGGAGGGCCTCTAACACGCCGTCAAAGCTTCCATCGGCAAAAGAAATCGTGGTGGTCGCAGCTTTCGCGACGAATCCGCCAAAAGGAGCCTCGATGATATTACTTAGACCAATATTTCCCGATGTGCCATAAAAATTGATTTTGGTCCAGTCAATTCCAAGGCTGTAATTGTCGCTTAAATTGACTTCATAAATTCTGACCTCAATTTCCACTTGTCGATACAACGCTTGATGAACTTTCGTTAAGAACTGCGTCACTTCATCGATTCGTTTGTGCCAGTCGGTAATTTGAATCGTCCCTGACAGGCGATTTATGACCAATCGACCGTCCTTAGACATTAAGGTTTCAATTTGTTGTTCCAATTCCTCCCAGAACTTAATTTCATCTTGTTGGTTGACGGTGATTTGCCCTGCGTTCTGGCTTCCACCAGACCCTGATCCGGATGACCCCGAATTGAGTTGAGCGCTATTTTCCCCGGTTCCTCCTCGGATAAGCCGGATGTAATCGATACTGAATGATTGGGTTTTAAATTGTTTGACGAGGATCAGATCTTGGTGATTTTCCCAATAATACCCATGAGCGTCCAACAATGCCGACATAGCCTGCTCAAGAGGGAGGTCGTGAAAGTCAACGGTGATGGCCCCTGTGATTTCTGGCCCGGCGACGATATTGAGTCTGTTACTTCTCGCAAAGAGGGCCAAGGTATCTATTAGGGGCAACTCTTGCGCACGAAACGAATATAGCGGTCCTAACTGAGGAGACTCTTGGGGAACAGCGTCCTGGCTCTGGTTACTGATCAACATTCGATCGACTAGGGAAAATGTGGCATCGAGATTCTTAGGCGGTTTTGTGTTGGTCTGCTCCTCGGTCAAGGAGGTTGAAAGTGGGGCCGAAGGTAAGGGGCCTGGCTGCACGTCGTTTTCTGGGGTTGTGGTCCTGCAGCTCATGAGTGTCAAAAGTCCTACAATGATTACGGTCAAAATCTTTGCGCGAGAATAAAAGCAAAGAACATGCCACGGTAAGGTAATCGGTCTCGATTGCCTATGAGTGGGATGGGGGAATGAATGTTTCATGGTTCTCAATACGCGATTAGGAGCTGGTGTTGGTAGCAAAGATTAACAATTCCTTCTTGCCATGACCTTGAACCCAGACGCCTTGAAGTTGTATGGAGAGGACCTGATACCCTTCAATCGTTTCACCTTCGTAAACCACTTGGCGATTGATCACGGCACTTCGTCGTTGAGCCTCAATGGCAACGGCTTTGAGTTGCAGGTTAGTTGACGATCGCGTGTGAGCCTGAGGTTTCGGCGATGCAGATGCCGTAGATGAGTTTGATGGTGGGCGCGACCATTTGATGCTGGAGATGGGTGCGAACGGATCGCGTTTGGGATTATCAATCCATTGGCTTGCAATCTCAGAATGCCCCTGAGGGGAAGATGCCGCGGTCGCGTGAGTAGGCGTCGCGACAGAAGTTATGGAGGCCACAGAAATCGGCAACGATGTCACCGTAGTGGAATCGATGACGTTGTGATACACAGCAATACCCGCCATGATACACAGGCCCATCATCACGAATGGGCTTTTTAAAGCTCGACGGAATTTTGTGTCTTCATCCATGTTGATAATCCAATGGTGAAATTCGTGGCTTTTTCCCCGTCACCCCTGACGGAGATTTCTTGAATGTTGATGCGGGGGCCGGACTGCTCCAAGATATGCAAAAACTGCAAGAAGGGGCGGTACCCGCTTCGGTTGTTGTGAGGCTGTATATGGAGTTCCAAAGGAATGATGCTGATGCCTTGAATCGATGAGGGTGTTTGCTGCATTTTCAGGATCTGATAGTGCATTTGAAGGGCAATTCCGTCTCCTTGTTCCTGAAGATCCTGAGCCCATTGAGCGAGATGCGTGAAATCCTGGAGTAAATGATTCTCGGCTTGTTCTACCTCAGTCTGAAGATCCTCTGGATGAGCATTACGATATTGAACACGAAGCTGGGAGATTTCATGTTCCAAATCCATAATGGTCTCCATGGAGCCCTGCCTACTGTACATTTCCCCAAACTTATCAAAACTCGTCCAACCTACAAATGTTAGGCTTCCAACAAACATGATCATCATACTGAGACTTTTTTTGTCAGAAAAAGCCACGAGTTGTTTTGCTAGCCAGGGATTCATGAAAAATTTCCTTTTAAGGTCCACTGGTAAGAGGGAGATCGCCCTCTTTTTAAACCCTGAGAATTCGTCTGATTCAGAAGCTCATCTCGCCAACCTTCCTGCACCGTGACATGATAGGGCCCTTGTGCTAATTGGCGAGCCAGTTGATCAACCAACTCTAATGTCGAGGGAAGGCTGGTTGAGGTTCTTCCAGCCAATTCTAGATTCCACATGGCCTCCGTTCGCTTGATCACGGTTTTATAGAGGATCATCTGAGGGGGAATCACGTTTCCCAAATAACTCAACAGAGGCCCTTCGAGCGATGGAACCTGCGTTTCAGATATAGTCTGAGCCCATTGGCGCTTGGTATGTAAGGAGACGAGTCGATTGATCCAATGCTGTTGGTCTGCTTGAAGAGCCAGCGCTTGAGTGGTCGCAGTTTGGAGGCGATCTTGATTTTTTGAAAAATACCCTTCAATGACTCCAGTGATCCCAACACTCACGATTACGAAACCTACTGCCATGGCTGCCAACGTTTTTGTGAATATCTTTTTTAATGGTGCCCGGCGCACCTCTAGGGGAGTAAAATTATTTTCCAAATTGATGGGAAGTGTCGCTCCTACCCAAAGCCAGTATTGCCAATCTGGCGTAATGGGGCATGCAAAAATGGGAGTGGAGATGTGAGGTTGAATTTCTTCTAAGGTCAACTGTTCTTCTTCTCCTAAAAACCAAATATGAGGGATATTCACATTGAGCTGTTGGGTAATAAACATGATGGTGCGATTGACTTCTGTGCCAATTCGTTCTCCCAATGGGACCCAATCTTGTACAGGAGCAAGATGCCGAATCAGGATGGGAACTCCATCTTCTCCACCGGCGATGAAGGACACTTTTCCCTCTAATATGTTGATGAGAATGGTGGCTTCACCGGCTTCAATGGACAAGGTGCTCAGCTGACTTTCTGAAAGTGC
>JAJDBR010000004.1 GCA_029261275.1 Nitrospirales bacterium | reverse complement strand
GTCTCAAGCCTGGTGTCGAAAGATGGGGGCGGATGATGTCATTGATCATACCAAGTCGATTCCTGCACAACTCCAACAATTGGGCCGGCCCATGGTGGAGTATATTCTGAATACCTCGCATACCGCCCAATATTGGCAGGCCATGTGTGAAGCGATCAAACCTCAAGGCCATATTTGTGGAATCGTCGATTCTACAGAATCGATTGATCTCAATGCCTTGAAACGCAAAAGTGCGACCTTTGTATGGGAATTCATGTTTACTCGCTCGATGTATCAGACGGAAGACATGATTGAACAACACAAACTTTTAAAACAGATTGCCCAATGGGTTGATAAAGGGAAAATTCAGTCCACCCTAACGGAAACCTTCTCGCCTATTAGTGCCGACAATCTCCTAATGGCCCATGCCAAAATCGAGGCAGGCCATATGGTTGGCAAACTTGTCCTCACGGGTTGGCCGCCTTAGACACGTCTTACACGGCCGGAACAAGCACACCCTCTTAAATGGGTCTTAAGTCATGGGCACACCAGTAGTCGCGAAAGACGAAAAAATTAATTTACGGTTTCGGAATACACGTAATATTTATATGACTAGCCATTGGGGTAAAATGTCGAGGCACTTAGATGAATTGACGAGTCTGGAACCTGATGGGTGTCGGATTCTTTGCTATGCAGCAACCACAACTTACATGGTGTGGGAAGCTGCCTTCGTTAAAGTGGCGGACTTTTACGGGTTCAGTCGCCAACGACTTTCTCTGATCTCTTGATTTTGCTTGGTTCATGCGTGTGCATTTTGATAAGGGGTTTTATGAAATGGAGCCTCATTTAACTTAGAAGGGTGACTCAATTCCCGTTTGACTTTCAAGCGGAATCCCACTTCATTTTATCGAACGTCACTGGCCTTCGCCTCCGAACAAACGCGAAGGCCAGGGTTAAATATTGGACCACTCACAGTCTTAAGGAACTTGCTTCTCGTCAGAGGCCGTATAGGTAAAGTCCTGGAACATCGAGCTGCCGGCGATGAGGTACCACAGCCGCACATGCACTGGGCGGCCAGTGGTCGGGAGGCCCGTGACGGTATGACTCGTGGCCGTCCCTAACCACCCACTATCATGGATGCTCTTCCCCCCTGGGGTCCGACCCACCCAGAGAACCCACCTGGCGACGGGTTGCCCATTGGCCGTGTAGGTAAAGGTTTCGGTGGCCCCGGCTAACGTGGAATCGGGGGCGGGCGTGAGGATTTCTGGTGGAAGTTGCCCACGAATCTTATAGAGGACACCATCGCTTAAACTGGCGATATATAACTCCCCATCCACGTCCTCCCCGAAAGTTGATGGTGTGCTAATCACGTTGCTTGGTAAGACTTGCGACACAACGGGATCATTGGATGGTCCACTCAATGAGCGAATAGCCGTGTTGCAGAAGTCCGTAAAAAAATAATGTCCGTCAAGAGTAGGATATTCGGAGCCACGGTAGACAAAACCACCGGTGACCGAGCAATTGCCATCCGCATGAGAGAATTCATGTAGCGGAAAGAAATACTGTCCGGTGCAGCCACTGAGGTTGAAGATATTATTGCCCTCATGACAGCGCCAACCGAAGTTGAGCCCACCAACGGCACCAGAAAGAACAAAATCAATTTCTTCGGAGACGGCCTGGCCGACATCGGCGATCCACAGATCTCCGGTTTGCTTGTCAAAGCTAAACCGCCAGGGGTTGCGCAGGCCGGTGGCGTAGATCTCATCGCAGCCTTGCCCACCGATACCGTCATTGAAGGCGTTACTTGGTGGAATACGAAAATTCGCATGGCCGGAAATATCACAATCCGGACCATCATTTTCACCAGGAGCACTATCGACATCAATTCGAAGCAACTTGCCAAGTAACACACCGTTATTTTGAGCATTGCCCTGTGGGTCCCCAGCACTACCGCCATCTCCGGATGCAATGTAGAGATACCCATCGGGACCGAAATGGACATCGCCGCCATTGTGATTTGAGAAAGGTTGTTCGAACTCTACAATTACTAATTCGTTATCCTCGTCAGCGAGGTTGGGATCGGCGCTGACCTGAAACCTGGCGACGCGAGATCGATCGAGCCCCGGCCCGGGATCTCGAGTGTAATAGACGAAAAAATACCCATTGGCGTTGTAGTTCGGATGGAACGCGAGGCCAAGCAAACCTTTCTCACCGTTACCGCTTCCGGCAGATACTCGGTTGGTGATATCGAGAAAGGGCCTTGGTAGAAGATTGCCGTTCTCATCAATGAGACGAATGAGTCCAGCGCGTTCGACAATAAACAGTCGTTGATCACCAGCGTGCGTGACCCCAACTGGAGTATTCAGTCCCGTGACATATTCCTCTAACTGGATCACTCCCACAGGGGATCGTGGAACTGGTGGCGGACGCGTTCCATTTTGCACTGTGACGTCAAGGAAGTGGGCATTGATGCCATCACCCAAGAGGTCCAGTTGATTATTGGAGGAATTACCTGCAGCATAAAGGCTCACATTCGTGTTGTACTCCGGAGCGGTCCAGAGAAAAGAAAAAGTGACCTCGTTATCCTCAAACGCCTTAGGGGTGGTATGCGATAAATCGTTCGCGATCTGTTGCAACTCAAGATCAGAGGGCTCAAGTAGACCAGCGAAGTCGCTGACGGAAATATTCACGCCTCCAGTCCCCGCAGGTCCACCGGTGAGGGTGACCGTGTACGCATTGGTCGTGCCAGCATTTATCACGGTGGGTCCCGATATGGAGATGGCGGGGATGGCAGCACCTGGTGCATGGCAAACGTGACAGATGGCCCCGCCGTTGGTGGAAGGATTTCCAGAAAACCCATTTCGACCATTCTGGCTTGCGTGGGAAGGAATGCTGAGTAGCAGACCGAATAGGACAAGGAACCCTGAAAGGGTACCCCTGCAATATTTGCCGTTTACGAGCATAAATTGCTCACCTCTGGATATCTTAGAAAGAATTGTTTTGAATTTTTCAAACCGCGCCTTGATTAACAAAGGTGAAAAATAGTTGAAAAAGATTAAAATCGTAAGGGGTGCAGTACCTCTTATTTTCTATAGAAATTACATTTTTGATGGACTTCTTTTCCAATACCTTAGAACTACAATAGCAAGGAAGAAACAAGTAAGGGGGAGGAGCTATTATTTGAGCCCTGTGATGGCATGACCAAAATACCTGGTTTCTTAGGTGTTTAACTTCGTACGAATTTCATGATGTGTAGTTGTGAAAAGGCGGATAATCGGCAGTATTCATTTGTTCCAGCATGGTATTATGAGTCAACTGTATAGGTATTTCAATATCATGATGCCTTCTTCTTCCTCTTATCCAAAAACGCCGCCACCATGGCTCTGTGAATTGCCGAAAAAAGACCCGTGGTCGAGGCCGTTTGCGGAAAGCCTCCTCACCCATCTTGACCTTCAGGAGGGATTAGCGGTCTTGGATGTGAATTGTGGAGATGGTATTCCCGCCTTCCATCTCGCGCATAAGGTTGGTGCGGCAGGACAGGTGCTTGCCATTGATGTCAGTGAAGCCCAACTTATGAGGGCCAGAGCTGTGCAAGGCCCATATTTCCCTTGGTTGGATTTCCGCCGTGAAGACGTCAAACACTTGCCGGAGAATTTAGGACCATTCGATCGTATCACCGGGAATTTATCCTTCATGTTTTTTCGGCCTGACCGAGAGACCGTATTGCATCAGTTGGTAACGTTTCTCAAACCGGATGGCCAACTCGTCCTCACGTTCCCCTCGCTTGGAACATTTGATTCGTTGTGGCAATGGGTTGATCAGGAAATGCTGGCAAGGGGATACACTGCCGAGCGTGAACGGTTGGCAGAATATATTGCCGAAAGGCCCTCGGCCGAGGATGCACGGACTTGGCTGAAATCTGGTGGTTTAGAACGTATTAATTTGGCCGAATATCCCTTAGAAGTTGAGACGGGTGCTGGCCAAGAGTTTCTCCATCATCCATTACTCCGAGGTGGGTTTTTAGACGACGTGTATGAATGCTTCACCGATCAAGAATTAGCTGAATCATTTATGCAGGACATCGCCGCAGAGACCTCTAGCTTTGTTCCCCTCATCGCGCAACGTTGCGTGATGTCTGGTTGGGCTTCGAGCCTTCCTTAAGGCCGAAGCAGTAACTGTGCCGGTGAATAGAAGAAAGTAAGATATGCCAATAAAAAAAGAGAGCTGTGATTTTGGTGAACTTACCTCAACCGGGGTGAAGTGTCCGGAATGTCGAAAAGGGATATTGGATCCTGCACGCGGCCGGTTTGGGCCCGTCTATAAATGTACGACCAAAGGCTGTGCATTTTGGCTTGATTCTCGACCAACGGGGAAGAAATGTAGGTTCTTGCGAAATGGCCAACGGTGCGGGGCCTTACGGGTTGAGGGGACCAAAACCATTCCGACTAGGTGCAGCGATCGATCTTGTCCCAATCGACATCCGCACAAACTCGATAAAACGAAGATCTGATCAAACTTACAGAATTGGGGCAATTCTGCTCACATCGACGTTCCATATCTCG
>JAJDBR010000030.1 GCA_029261275.1 Nitrospirales bacterium | reverse complement strand
AAGCCACTCCAGCACGCGATCTTCTTTGAATGACGCTTTGTCACTTTCCTTTAAAGGATCATAGGTGCCGATGATTTCAAGAAACCGTCCGTCCCTTTTCATGTGAGAATCGGCGGCAACGACCCGATAAAATGGCCGTTTATGTCGCCCCATCCGTGTTAATCGTAAATGAACAGCCACGAGTATTCTCCTCTAGTAATAAATGAACCCACAAAATACGATGAGCTGTCGTGAATCTTATCGAGCATGAATGGCCCTGATCAGCTTCCCTCGTTTTTTCCTCTTCCCAATGCCCCCTTGTCCACCGACTAATGATTTCATCATCCGGCGAGCATCCAGAAATTGTTTAATTAATCGATTGATTTCAGGAACCGCGGTCCCACTCCCTTTGGCGATTCGTTTTTTACGATTCCCATTCAGAATGGTATGATCTCGACGTTCCTTGGGCGTCATGGAGTCGATAATGGCTACCACTCGCTTCATCTCTTTCTCTGGAACGGCGGCACCCCCCCCTCCAGCGGAACCCATCATATTTTTGATTTTTTGACCACCAGGCAGCATGTCAATTATCTGGTCTAAGGACCCCAGTTTATTCACTTGCTGAATTTGGTCTCGAAAATCCTCCAACGTCAGGGTATTACTGGAAACCTTTTTTTGCAATGCCTGCGCTTCTTCTTGAGAAAAGTTCTCCTGAGCTTTTTCGATCAAGGTGAGTACATCGCCCATACCAAGGATGCGGGAAGCCATGCGATCTGGGAAAAAAGGCTCTAATGCATCCAGTTTTTCGCCCACGCCCAAGAACTTAATAGGCTTGCCTGTGGCGGCCCGAATGGATAAGACAGCCCCGCCTCGTGCATCACCCTCGACCTTGGTCAAAATAACGCCAGTAAGCCCTAGCGTTTCATTAAAACGTTCCGCGACGGAAACGGCTTCCTGGCCAGTCATTGAATCAGCGACCAACAGCATTTCCTGAGGTTGGACATCGGTTTGGATATCCACCAACTCCTGCATCAATTCTTCATCAATATGTAAGCGGCCGCCAGTATCGAGTAGCACGACATCATATCCATGCTCACGGGCACGGGCGACGCCATCCTTACAGGTTTGAACGGCTTGTGCGCCAGGTTGCCCCTCGTTGGTGCCACGATGAACGACCACATCAAGTTCGGTGCCAAGGGAGGCTAATTGGTCTCCAGCAGCAGGGCGCCGTGGATCAGCCGCCACAAGCAGGACACGTTTTCCGTCGGTTTTAAAATAATGGGCGAGTTTGCCGGTCGTGGTAGTTTTCCCGGATCCTTGAAGTCCCACCATCATAATGACAGTAGGCGGTTGGGATGATAGATGGAGGGCGCTTTGCTTATGGCCCAAAAGGTCTCGCAATTCTTCCCATACCACCTTCACGACTTGATGCGCTGGTGTCAGGCTTTTCAACACATCCTGGCCGACGGCTTTCTCCCGGACCTTCTCAATAAAATCTTTTACGATCTTAAAATTGACGTCGGCTTCTAGCAAGGCCAGGCGGACCTCTTTTAATGCATCGGTAATATTTTGCTCAGTTAATACGGCTTGACCGCGTAACTGCTTGAAAACATGTTCGATTTTTTCTGTCAGGTTCGTAAACACAGAAGGCGATCCTCTAGTGATGAAGCTATTTTAAGCAAACCCAAGACAGTAGTGAATGACCTCTCCTTCTGTCAAGCAAGGGAAGACGATATTATGAGTGGTGATAACGAGCATGCTGGATAGGGATCGTAAACATTTTTTCGGGAAAGATAGCCAGGACGGGGCGCCTAGCCAATTTGGTAGCAGAGAGGTCAAGTGGTAGGGCGTCGTAGGACCCCAAATTTCATCCATTAATCTGTAGAAGCTACCTTAGGCTTTTTGAAGGCATGTTTTACAAATGAAATAGGGTAATATCAACGGTTTTTCGTTGGGGCTAGCTCCTGGCTGCATGTGCGCGGTATCATAGGGATCTGCCCTCTCTTTCCTTGAAATTATTTTTGATTGAAGTCTGCTTTCCCAGAAATCCTGGACTCAGCATCATTATCTTGCTTTATAGGACATGGCTAAAAGTCTGAAAATTGTCCTTTTTGTGTTTGTTGGGCTGCTCATCCTGTACACCGCTCTGGGATTTTTTGGTGTGCCATGGGCGATCACCAACAAGCTTCCTCCTATACTTGCTGACGAACTGAATAGGCCTGTCACTATTGAGAAGGCTTCGTTCAACCCCTTTCTTTTTAAGCTAAGGGTCAAAGGCTTGGCTATTCAGGAGGTCGATGGTTCGCCGTTGGCGGGGTTTGATGAATTGTTTGTGGATTTTGAAGCCCTATCTTCACTGAGTAAACAGACATATACATTTGCGCAGATTCGGTTCTGGTTGCCCTACGGGCTGGCGATAGTCCGTCCCGATGGGTCATTGAATCTGGCTGAATTAGGCAAGTTCTCCGAGGGAGACAGTTCTACAGATGAGGATCCGACTCCCGGTGTCTCCTCTGAGGAATCCCCTGGGTTGCCACCAGTGTTTATTGAAAATTTCGAGATTCACCAGGGCATGGTGGAATTTCAAGATAAATCGCGTCCAACGCCATTTGTCGCTCATATCGTCCCAATTAATTACACCCTCGAACACTTGAGCACGGAGAAAGGTCACGCCAATCCCTATTTGTTGTCAGCGGAGCGCGGAGCAGGAGAGATCATAACCTGGGAAGGCACGTTGACGCTTGAACCTTTTGAGTCAGAAGGTACCGTGAGATTTGACAATCTACGATTACGGAGACTGTGGTCCTATGTACAGGATCGGTTTCATGCGGAGATTCCTCAAGGATTTCTCACGGTGAAAGGACAATATCATGTATCGACGACAGACCAAGGGCTTGATGTTCGAGTGAATGGCGCGGACGTGACCGTTCGAGATTTACAGATACGCGATAAAGGCATGAATGACCCGCTGATAAGCCTTCCCTTTTTTGAAGTCACGAATGTTTCCGTGGACGTCCTCAAAAAGGATGTAAATATTCCTACAGTAAAGGCACAGGATGCTCGTTTTCTCGGATGGGTTGATAAAGACGGCATCATGAATTATCAAACGCTATTTTCACCGGTTAGCTCTGCAACGGATTCGGCGAATATTGTTTCCCCGTCTGCTACTGAACCCGAGGCGATAAAGACAGAGGCCCCGTGGACGGTGATGGTTGAGGATGTAGAATTGGATAATTTCGCGATTGATGTGGAGGATCGCCAACCTGTGACCCCTGCACGTGTTTTAGTTGAGGAGCTCCATTTTCATACCTCGCAAGTTTCATCTGCGTTGGAACCCCCCCTACCGATTGATCTTTCTTTTCAGTTGAATCAAACGGGTAAGGTCGCCTTGAAAGGCACTGTCAACATTGAGCCAGTTTCCGTGGACATGAATGTTGCGCTCATGGATATTGCCCTTAAGCCCTTTCAACCATATCTGGAGCCATTTGTACAATTTGATGTGGGGAGTGGTGTGTTGACGTTGAAGGGACAAACTCAGTATCAGGACGTGTCAAAGGGGGAACCCCTGGTGACATATGCGGGTTCTGTCGGTATCTCAAGATTGGCGTTCGTAGACCCGGAAAGCTCGAAACGCTTTTTGCAGTGGGATGATTTGGTATTCAAGGACTTGAACTTGAATATTGAGCCAACTTCCATAAAATTACAAGAAATTGTACTCGTCAAACCTGGGGTGGTGCTTTCCATTGACCAAGATGGAAGCTCAAATATCAAACGTCTTCTCTCCCCACCTGGGGAGTCAAATGAACAACCCAAGGAAGCTGAGGAACCTGCGACCGAGAAAGCCTCAGCGCCTCCACTTCCTGTTCAGGTTGATACGGTTCGGATTGATAATCTTCGTCTACTGCTGGCTGATCGATCGATTACCCCTCAGGTGAGGACGAAGATTGAAGAATTTTCTGGAACTATTAAGGGGCTGTCTTCGAAGCAATTGGCTAAGGCCAATGTGGATTTGTCTGGGAAAGTTGATCGTTATGCACCCTTCAAAATTCAAGGACAAATCAATCCACTGAGCGAAGATGCCTATACGGATTTGAGTCTATCCTTTAAAAATCTAGCTTTGACAACAGTTTCGCCCTACTCCGGAAAGTTTGCGGGGTATCCCATCAAGAAAGGTAAATTATCTTTGGATCTGTCCTATAAGCTATCTGAACAGGAGTTAATCGGCGAGAATAAGGTCTTGGTGGACCAAATCACCATGGGGAGTCGTATTGAGAGCCCTGATGCCACCTCGTTGCCGATTCCCCTCGCCCTGGCCTTATTGAAGGATCGGAAAGGGCAAATTCATATTGATCTTCCTGTCCGAGGCAATCTAAATGATCCAGATTTCAGTTATGGAGGCATTATTTGGAATGCCTTAGGAAATCTGATTACAAAAGTAGCAACCTCCCCGTTTTCAATTGTTGGCGGACTGGTTGGAGGAAGTTCTGATGATATGCAAAATATTGCCTTTCCGGCTGGAGCGTGGGAGCTATTGCTTCCTGAACAGGAAAAATTAGCCGCACTGGGAAAAGCCTTAGTCGAGCGACCGGGGTTACGTCTTGATATTTCTGGCGCAGCCGATTCTGCTGTGGATGTTAGGGCTTTGGGGGAAGCTAAACTTCTCACTCAATTAAAAAAGGCCAAATTTGCGCAACAGCCATCTTCAAGTGGGCAAGCGACCGCCTCGGTGGAATTATTAGAATTAACAGACGAGGAAGAAGCCCAATATCTCATGCAACTTTATGTGAAGAAATTCGGTGCTTCGGCCATATCTAAGGTGGATGGAAAGGCGAAGGAATCTAGTTCTGGGAATACACCTTCAGGGACTCCGACCGTGGCCGAAATGAAAGACAAACTTCTTGCAGGGATTTTTCTTGATAAAGGCCAGCTACGTGTATTGGCCCAACAACGCGCCCGCCAGATTCGCGATTATCTGATTCAAAAAGTGTCGGTGCAGGATAATCAGGTCTTCTTAGTTGAGGTAGACATGAATCCATTGACAGAAGAAGGGTTGGTTCAAGCTCCCTTAACACTGACGGCCAATTGAACTTCGTCCCCTGAGCTCCTCTGTTGTTCGCTTTTTTTTGCTTCCTACAAACTGTATGCCCTCCAATATATTTGCGGTTCTCAATCTGTGGGAATGGCTGCCCCTGGCAAGCTTTCCATTCATCATCTTGTGGGTACTTCATCTTCGTATGCGCAATGCGTCCCTGGCTGACGTGGGGTTCTGTCTCGCCTTTGGAATGATTGTCTTAGTCTGCGGAGTATTCAGTATAGGAGATCTTTCCAGGCGAGTGCTGATTTCGGGAATGGGAATTCTGTATGCCGTGCGTCTTGGGCATCATCTGTTCATTGCTCGAGTATGGGGAAAAACGGAAGACCGCCGGTACCAAAAGATTCGCACGATGTTGGGTCGCTGGGAGTCTGTAGGGATGTTTGTCTATTTCCAAATGCAAGTACCAGCCTGTCTCTTATTCGGGGGATTGTTATGTTGGGTGATGAATCATCCAGCGGAGGGCATTCGCTGGTTGGATGGCCTTGGGGTGCTGGTGTTTCTTGTCGCAATTTTTGGAGAAGCCTTGGCGGATCGTCAGCTTGAGTTGTTTCGTCGGGATCCTTCAAATGAAGGGAAAACCCTGAAAGCCGGTCTATGGCGCTATTCTCGACATCCCAACTATTTTTTTGAAAGTTTGCATTGGTGGGCTTATGTCCCATTGGCTGTGGGTCTTCCCTGGTTTGGAGTAGCTATTTTTTGGCCTCTTCTCATGATGAGTTCATTACTCTGGATTACAGGAGTTCCCTGGGCGGAAGCCCAGGCCGTAACTAGTCGGGGAAACGACTATCTCGAATATCAGCGGACAACAAACATGTTTTTTCCCTGGTTTCCACAGAAAGTGCGGGAGTAGGCAGTTTCAAGTTGGAAGGAATCAAATTGTCCGGGATGGTTTTGAAGGAAAATCCTGCCTTTTGCGCGTCGATGAGTAATAACCCCAGCCCCTCAAGAAATGACTGATGATATTTGATATGGGTGTCATGTAAGAGAAGAATGTCTCCTGCCCGAAATTGGGATACCCTTTTGAGGACAGCGGTTCTGGAAAGCCCTATCTGTGTATCAAAAAATCGTTGATTCCAATGCACCAAGGGATACTGTAGTTTCCATAACGCCATCCTCAAATGAGGGGTTTGAATTCCCAAGGGCGACCGAAATCCGATGGTCTGCACTTGAAGCGACTGCTCTATGGAATTTCGGGCGCGCTCTATCCAATTCATGAGATATCGATCATTAAGAAAAAAATGATGATATTTGTGGTCCAATGAATGGTTCCCGATACGATGTCCTTGTGCCACAATTGAGCGACCCACGGAAAGGTTTTTTTGTAAGGTTTCGGCTACGACAAAAAACGTGGCTGGGACCTGATGTTGCGTAAGAAGGTCGAGAACCTTGGGGGTACAATGTTCATGAGGACCATCATCAAACGTGAGATAGAGCACTTTTTCTGTTGAGGGAATATTTCGTATACAAGACCCAAAAATTTTTTCGAACAACGGAATAGTTTCCTGTCTCTTTCAACAAAATAATAAGCCTATATAATAAGGCAAGGTCTCGAGAAAAGGAAATTGTTCCTGTTCGCGGATGGGAATGGTCCGTTGCCTGGTTCCCGGAAATTGTCAAACAGATTCCGAGTTTTCTCGAATATGTTTTTGTGACTAGAGGACTGAAATGCAACGAGGACGATCAATGGTTTTTGGCGGTTTCGGGTTTGGTGAAAATAGGGTGATGTGAGGGATGGTAGCGTTGAGGGTTAGTGTGTCTTCTAGGAGGTTGTGCGTGGGTAAGAGGAGCCGTGGACAAACCGTTTCAAAAAGATTCTATTGCAGAATTGCCAAAAGGCCAGAGCACACGGGAAGACATGGCCCAACGATTTGGGGCTCTCGATGAAATTGCTGAAGCCAACGGCTATAAAATTTTCATTGACGTCGGTACGACAGTAAGTTCGGTTGGCTCATTTTAATGTCACGCATGAATGTAGCCAGCGATAACTTGTGGGGGTTTTTTTAATAAACAGGGAATTGTGGAAGAGGTGGTGTTTGGCAACCGAACCGATGACTTGTCATTTCAGGTCTGGCCATTTGGCGACTAAGCTGATGGGCCGAATTTTCATTTCAGAAAAAAGTGCTCTGTGAACAAGAGCAGGTCGTCCTGGATACTTCTTACGTCTCATCCCTTGCGAGGTGTTTCCCCTGTTTTAATTTTTCTCATCCTAACCCGTACATTATTTACTGGATGTGATTTTCGTCGAGTGGTTGTGAATTACCTGATTGATTCCCAAACATGAGCCCAGGGAAAATCTCGGTGCAGGAACGTCGTTCAGGCCATAGGGGTACTTGATGACATTTCCCTAAAACCTGATGGCATTGCTTTTCGGCATCGTTATGCCAATTCCAAGACGAGGCGAATGAATTGTGGATACATCTTCAGAAACTTCCTCCCTTGGGCACTTTCGATGAATTTGGGGCGGGGCCAGGAGGTTCTTGAAGGGCTCCATATTGCGATGAATTAGGATGACATTTTTGACCGCTACCTTTCGAAGTAACCCCTTGAGCCCTCTCAGCTTTCCCTCTGGCCTTTTTAAGCACTTCTTTCCTTCTTCACCGGTGGACCTCGATAGGCATCATGTTATCCTGAGGATATATTAGACGCGGCATGGGTTGGGGATGAACGGGTATAACCCCCCAGGAGGGGAAAGTTCTTGGAATACTCTCTCTTATCTCAGGATACTCTGGGGCATCAGTTGTTGGAGGTTCCCTCAGAAGAAGTATTTTTCGGAAAGATAGAGTAAGAAAAGGTCTCGACTGCCAAACGACAGCCGAGGCCTTTAGGAGCACATTCGCAAATGTTCAAGCACGCACTGTGCAGACTGATTGGGGATGTGCCGAGAGTCATTAATACGCCGATGGGCCGGCAAGCGGTCCGCGCACACACCAATATGCACGATTGGGAAGGGGATCCAACCCAAAGTGCACTTGTCCATTGAGTACATCGACGCCCCATGGTTCGGCCTCCCCTGCTTGCACCGAGACTGTTGCCGTGTAGTGGATGGTATTGGAAACGTCTAAGAACGGATGGTCTGAAGTGAGCGCAGGGCTGAACTCTGAGGGATCTAGTAAGCTTGTGAGCTCGGACAGAGTAGCCAATCGCCAGCCCAAACGTCCTCCGACGTTTTTTCCAGCACAAAGAAAGCGGGCATTTAACCATCCTGTAACTCCCTCTGGCTCTCGTTCCCAAACGAGTTGCGTCTCACGGTCCAAGACTGCCTCGTCATTGAATTTATTCAGCACCTTGAATCGATGGTTTGCGTTATTAAACTTTTTACCCCAATCCCGCAAGTCTTGTGCGTCGGCTTGAGTAGCAAAAAGTGTGAGAGCAAACAAGCCCACAAATATTGTTAAGAAAGATTTGGAAAAAGTTGCACGCATAAAACCCTCCTCAGGTATTGTGTTAATTAGGTCAGCAATGTTGAAAACTAAATTGGCTCTCACATACTGTACGCAGACTAATATTGGATCTGCAAGGTGTCATTAATTAGTAGATAAGCCTGCAATCTGTCCTTGTAGACCACAAAAACTAAGAGAACGATTTGTAATAAAATTCACGTATAACACCCTCCTTGGTTATTGTATTAATGCAGTAGTTCTGTTTACACCCGATGTAATTTTTTACTTTTAGTGTAGGGTTGTGCAAAGCCCGTACCCGGGCATGTGTCCGATGCGAGGACCCTAATATTTCGCAATTTGACCACAATGTATGAACTCCTGAGAAAAAAAATGAGTGGACTCTCGTATCAGATTTGATACGAAGTGTATCCTAATGTTTTTGAAGGGTGAAAATAAATATGTAGTCTTGTGACGTCTTAGATGCGCTGTGTCCTTAGGGCTCTTCCCGTATGGAGACTTCTGAAGTTAGCAGGGTCATCTTGGAGGGTATTTTCGAAGCTTTTATTGGAAGTACATTCAATGTGTTTGTGAGATAAGTTGAGGGGTGTGTGTATTTGACAATCTGCGAAGTTTCGCAATTAATAGCAATCCGGGAATAGCCAGTAACGTACAAACGATAAAAAACCCTGGCCAACCTAACCAGGTGGCTAACACGCCAGTGACTGAGCCTGCCAATACACGGGGAATGCCCATAACACTAGTGAGGAGGGCATATTGCGTGGCGGTAAATCGTTTGTCTGTAAGGCTGGCCATGAAGGCGACAAATGCGGTCGTTCCCATACCCCCAGTGAGATTTTCCAAGGCAATCACTGCCGTTAAGGTTGGGAGATGGTTTCCGACAATTGCCAAAACCGCAAATCCCACAGTAGAAATCATTTGAAGGAGCCCAAAGATGAAAAGGGAGGAAATGATTCCCCAGCGATAGACCACAAGGCCAGCGATAAATCCACCCGCAATAGTGGCAGCAAAGCCAAATGTTTTCACAATCCCAGCCACTGTAGATTTTGAAACCTCTAATTCCTCTAAGAAAGGTGAGAGCATGGCTGATGCCATGCTGTCCCCGATTTTGTATAACAAGATAAACAGTAATATGGTCAACCATCCTGGCCGCTGGCAAAACTCTAGGAATGGTTCGGTAAAGGCCTCTTGAAACGAGATAGGAGGAGAGGAATCAATCGTGGGTTCTGGCGCGAAAAATGTCGCGACAATCCCCACGGACATGAATAAACCCATGACGATATAGGCTGTAGACCAGGAAAGAAAATCAGCAAGAAGTAGAGCCAAGGCTCCGGAAATAAGATTTCCGATCCTGTACCCGTTGACAAAGATGGAAGACCCAATCCCTAATTCTTCATCTCGTAAATGCTCTCGGCGATAGGCATCTAGCACAATATCTTGGCTTGCGCTAAAAAAGGTGATCAATATAGATATCAAAACAATAGTGGTTAAATGAACTGACGGCTTGGTGAGGGCTAATGAAGCAATGGACATCATCAGGGTAAGTTGGGTTATGAGCATCCAGCCACGACGACGTCCGCCAAATGGAGGAACAATCTTGTCCATGAATGGGGCCCACAAGAATTTTAGGGTATAGGGAAGACCAACCAGTCCAAAAAACCCGATGGTGGACAATTCAAGCCCTTCTTCAGCCATCCATCGTTGGAGGGTAGACCCAGTGAGTAAAAGCGGGAGGCCGGCAGAAAAACCGGTCAATAACATGACCAGCATTTTAGGGCCAAAGAGAAGTGTGAGAAAATTCCCCAGCCAAGAAGATGACTGGTTTGGGGTGTTCATATCCTTGACCTTATCAAATAAACTTTCTTAGGTCTTGTAAGGACTACAGTGCGAAAGTTGTGGAGAGGGTATCACTCGTGGAGCGTTTTGGATGGTTCTGAATTGAGATTATTTTGAACGGCAGGATAATGGAATCGACAGACTCAAATTATGCAGTCAAAGCATGGCTCGTTTCGATGTTGGGCAAAATGATAGATGTGCTCATTCTTCAGAAGGCAGAAATTGGGAAACCTGAGCAGGTGGTATGGAGTGGCCAAGGGAAGGTGTTGAGATGTGTGCAGGAAGGAGCGGTGTTGGATTTGAATGCTGAAGGAGGATCCTGGTGGAGTCGATTCATAAGAAATCGGAGTGTGACCAACGTGGTTCCTCATTGGATCAACAAACCGCTCTCCGTTCCGTATCGTGATTTGTCGATTGATCAGGACCTAGAAACTGGAACCAAACGGCTGGTCATTGATGCAGCCACATGGAAACGATCTCCAGAAGAATGCATAGAGATGGAAAACTCAGAAGGCAGTAGGCCGTCGACACAGAAGGGCGACCAAACTGACAAGACTTAATTCAGACTAGGATCAACCGGCATGTGGGCATACATGGTGTATTCAACGCCAAAGGATTGAAGGACTTCGGCCCAGAGGCCCGAGGGAGAATTTTCAAAGACGAAATTGGGTTTCGCCGGCATAATGAGCCAGGATCCACTCTTCATTTCATTCTCCAATTGTCCTGGTCCCCATCCAGAATAGCCCATAAAAGCTCGGAAGGATTCTTCTTCGTCCGGAACCTCAAGGATGCGTTTGAGGGTTTCTGTGTTACCACCTAAATACACGCCATCTAAGACCGCATGAGTATCCTCG
>JAJDBR010000283.1 GCA_029261275.1 Nitrospirales bacterium | reverse complement strand
GCCACTCTTGGCGATTAAGACTGACCTGTTTATAGTATAGCCTTAAATAAGCCCTTAGCAAGTATGTTCCGCTTGCCTTTTGGAACTCCATACTCATTGTAAGCTGATCAGAGACGACCGGCTTATCCCTAAGCAATTCCTGCTCCCATACCCCAGACCTTTGAAAAGCATAATAAATGCTACTCCATTGCTCCCCAGGCATTGCATCCACGATCAGCCTATCATCGCTAAAAGGCAGTTCCTCATTAACCTGACCTGAATAGCATCTTAGCTTATAAATAGTATTGGTGTTCACTTCGACCGGCGTTGCTATAAAACTCTCAATCTTTACGACCGAACGCTCAAAAACAAGCCCCTGACCCTTCTCTAGAGCCGGTAGAGGCGTTGTGGCCCTTAGCCATTGCCTTGTTGTATTCGCTCCGTCAGCAATGACTGAGGCTGTTATAAAAGGCATTTTAGATTAAGCACCGCCTGCCAGCAGTCTTAAATAATCCAATTCACTGAGTTTTACCTTCTCATAAACCGCTTCAATGGTTACTATGTTGGCCTGACCCGTTGCCGCGGATCCAACCGCAACATAAATCGACGGTTGAACAGTTACTCTTGGCTCCATAAACAAAGTATCCTTTTGCGGCTCATAAGTTACTGCAACTGCTACACCTGCCGTATTTTGAACACCCCAAGACACCATACCCAAGAGTTCTTCATCTGCATAAGCCAGCACCGTTGCCTCTGTTTGAAGGTACGCATCCAGATAAACATCCGCAGCAGGAGATGAATTTCCGTTTTCCCATATGGCCCTGATCCCTACAAACTGATACCCTGATTTCCCGTCCAATGCAGGAAGGTTTAATTCAACAGCCGTGAACGTATCGTTACCGCTCTGTGTTACCTGTTGCCTGATTACGCTCATGATGTTTTGCTCCGTTTAGTTCTCATTGACTTGAGTTCAGCCCTGACCTTTGCCAGTTCTGTCTTATTTTTGGTTTGTGATTCCAAAAGCTTATCGCGCTTAGCTTCTAAAGCCCTACGTTGCCGCCTTTGTTGAATGTTTGATTGTGCCATTGCTTCACCTTTAAAGTGCTAGTAATCTATCGTTTTTAGATAACTGATCGATCTTCCCATCTCTTTTCAATGCCTTGATTCTTACTCCAACATAGTCACAAGCATTATTAAGACCTTCGGCTATCTCCTCAAGGAATATAATATCGTCTAAGATGTTTGTCAACGCGTCCAACGCTTTCTGGACCAAAACCAGTATTACAATCAAGACAATGGCAAATCGATTAATTAGCGGTAGCCTGATTATTTTTCCGCCTTTAAGCCACTCAATTAATACCCTAATTGCTGTTGATGCCGTTGTTATTAACGCTATCTGTTTAAAAATACTCAATATGCTTAGTGTATTATTAACTGACTTGGCAAGTTTGCAAAGCAAATAACCGACACCAGCACCAACCGCAACTGTTGCCAGTATCTTCCACCAGGGAACACCATCATCAGCAACGTATTTTGCTATTCTCCGTAAATCAGACTCTTTAAATGGACGTGGTTTGCTTCTATTAGGTATGTTTCTGCATACTATTGGCATAATGCTATGTCCTCTTTCAATTCAGGATTCATTTTAAAGTATTCTGAACCTGGGTCATGATTCATAAGCTGAACGTTGTTGGCTAGAAACCATATACAGGTCGATATTTCCTGCCTTGTCTTGGACTCATTTACAACGTAAATTGTCACGTTGTCCCTGGTCGTATTCAGTTTTACTACATGTTTCCTAATTAACGCACCTTTAAGGACGTCTTTTAACCTGTTTAATGACCTCAAAACACGCCTGTTTTGCATGTTCTCTGAGTTTACGAACGTGGATGCTGACACGGTGACTCTACATCCGGACACGCCCCAGAATCTACCGCAATTTTGGAGTTCTTCCGGTATTATTTTCTGTTCAGACTTGCAAGCATACTTTCCGGCATAGCTAATAGTTCCCGATCGACCGGCCCGTAATCTTTCGATTCGAGTTCCTGCCCTGAGATGTCTTTCGTCTTCGGAATCCACAATTCGATACCAGGTCCGAGCGATCCATTCTTTCGGATAATCGTTCGTGGTAAACATGTGATAGTGTATTGCTCCGTTTTGCTGAAACTCCATAAACCAGAATATCGACCACAGATCAACGTTAGACTCTTTATGTCGCTCTGAATATCTTTTGCACTCTTGTATGAATTTTTTGAGATGTAATTTTGATTGCTTCCCGTCTCTGCCATAGCCACATGGATAGGTGAGGGTAACCATGTTTCTATAATCCGGTAAACATTCTCGCAAGTACCGTCGCATCCTTCTTCCGCTTGACTCACTAAATTTGGTGATTTTGCCTCTGTCGAAACCCTGGCCGGATCCCATCGGAACATCAACGCGATTGTTAATAATAAGCAAATTACCGCTAAGTAGAATGTTTTTGCCATGATCTTTACTTTCCCCTGTTATCTTTGAACTTGGTGTTTCACTTGTTTTTGAAATTGTTTCTGCTATTATTGACATTGATTCTCGCTCCTTATTAGCTTGAATTATTGTTTTCAGGCCGGAACTTATCCATCCGGCCTTTTTTTTGGTTTGCAGTTTGTGCGGATATGGCTATAAGACAAGCCCATTAAACCCATCACCTACCAAAGGAAGTCAGCCACTCTTGGCGATTAAGACTGACCTGTTTATAGTATAGCCTTAAATAAGCCCTTAGCAAGTATGTTCCGCTTGCCTTTTGGAACTCCATACTCATTGTAAGCTGATCAGAGACGACCGGCTTATCCCTAAGCAATTCCT
>JAJDBR010000282.1 GCA_029261275.1 Nitrospirales bacterium | reverse complement strand
TATGACATTTACTCACTACGTCTTAGGAGGGTTGTTCCTACGGTTTTTAGTTTAAGATTTTACCCACCCCCACCCCAATATTAAATAAGATTTTATTAATCTACCCATTGTTTCATTTTTACAATAATATTTAAAACGATATAGTACATCGTATTTTTAATATATCTTAATTCACAAAAAAAAACCATCTGCATACATACAAATGGTTTATAATACTACCCTAATTGATTGACTCAACTTTTAGCGATCACAACAATTTGTTTAGTAGCCATGCCAAATGCAATTGCTGATGCTAACCAATTTTCAATGGCCATTTCAATAACTTCACTGCCTGATGGTAAATTAAACCGATCACGTATTATTTGTGTTCTTGTGCTCACTGTTTGTTCATCAGTGGCCATTAATACCGGCACAACTTGTTCTGCGCCCGCAATGCCTTTTATAAAGACCGGTGCTTTTAATATCAGACCGATCACCTCACCGCCACTAATTTTTTTGTCTTTGTAGATCTCAATTGATTCGCTAACACCAACACCGATAGCTTTCATAAGTTCGTCAAATTCTTCAATATTTTTTTCTGTTACCATAATGATTTTAATTTAGTTGATTAAATAATTATTCTTTATTCTTAAAAATCTTTGTGAATATTTTTAATACTCCTTCGAGACTCACCCCAGTTGTCCGCTCCAAATTCTCGTATACACTTCTTAATTCTCGTAAGCAAATTGTACCTGACACCAGCCATGTTATATAGAACTTATCTACTATTATTGGCATAAATACAACAGACATACCACGTGATAATAGAATCACAATAAAATAAACGATAAACTTGTGTAGTGTTCTTGCAATCCATCTGCTTTGGATTTTTTGATTTTCAGACCAAGCCGCTATTATACCAGTAATTAGATCACCTACAATAAGACAAGAGGTGATTAATAGAAACTTATTAATTGGTAATAAAAAACTAAATGCGATAGCAAAAAAGCTACCGTATATAACATTAGATAATTTTATAGTTGAAATTATGCTTATAAGAGTTGCATAAAATGAATCCACATCCCCGTTAGAATTATTACCAAAATTCATAACTACAATTTTTATAATTACTATGGATTAATTCCGACAACTATTCGTGCACGGTTGTTGGTGCAATCGTCTGTAGTTACGTTTGTTAATGCTTCCAAATAAAGCAAATTCAATCCTACGCTACTAAATGTATCAACAGTCGTTGGTATTTGGTGAACAATTGATCTTATGGCTAAATCATTCGGCTGAATGTTACTGATAGTCCAATATCTATTTTCATATCCAAATGGATTGCCAATGACATCCCAATCTACTATATACTTCAATTCAATGTTACTTGCATCTACTACAGTCACATATTCAGCACTTATTAAATGTGTGATAACTTCACCTGACTTATTAAGTGTTAGATTTACTGACACGATTTGATCGCCAGGCTGATAAATAAAATTGTTATCAAGAAGATCAATACCAACTTTCATTACATCGACTTCCCCTGTTGAGGATAGTGAGAATACCCGTAGTTTATCTAAAGATAGATCAAAGTTGTTCTTTAAGAAAATGATATTATCATAAATCAAAACATCATAGATATTCTTAACTACTTTCTGACTAAAAGATGTATGAATTTGATCCATTGGCAATGAAATATCCCAAGGTGCAATTTTAGACATTTCATCTTCAACTAGATCAATCTCTGGATCATTAAAATTATCTTCGCACTTAGTAAAGAATCCTACCATCCCAATCGAGAGTAGAAATAAAATAATATACTTTTTCATTTTAAAAAATTTATGTGTTAAAAAATTATAATTCTATCCATCCCAATGTAGCACCTGAATAGTATCTTAAGTGAGGATTACCGTCTGTTGTGTTTGTTCCATCGTCCATATAAACAACACCACTTGAGGCGGTTGGGATTGTTGCTCTTGGCGATAGAGTTGTGAAAGTTTTTATGTTTACAGGCGCATCAGTTACTAAACCTGCAGGAATTTCCATAACCAAATTAGACTGCAATTTAAATTCAAACCCCGATTGTGTTGTCGTGTTGAATCTTATGTTGTTCCCTGAATTATCAATTTCCATATCAGCACCTAATGCATCATTCACGAAATTTAAAACAGTTCCAGATGCTTCCATTTCAAAGTTGCCGCCAGTACCTACAAATAAGGCATCTCCAACAGTGTGCAATTTTGAGGTTGGTACATTTGTTCCTATCCCAAAATTATTACCTGTAAAAAAAGAGTTTCCTGCTCCATTTATTCTGAAGTTTTCTGTCCCTGTTTTATCATATATGCTTAATTGACCATCACCATCATCATCTTCAAGCATTTTAAAAACTGTGATAGGAGAAACCAAACTATTTAGCCCTTCAAAAAAAGAAGATAAGAAAGCTGGTGATTCAGACCTTACCGTTCCTAAAACATCTAATTTTTCAGTAGGCGTTTTACCTATGCCAATATCTCCGTTTGCCTGTATTCTCATCTTTTCGGCAGCGTTTACACTGAAAAACATATAATCAGTTGTATTGGCTGTGGTATTTACGTAATTTATTATTCCTTGATCTTGATTATTTAAATCTCCAAAATGTATAGCAGCACCACCTATATTAGTACCAGCTATTATAGAAATATTAACATCATCACCAGAGGAGCTATTATTAGAAAATAAAGCAGCAGTTCTTAGTGCATCAATTGTCGGCATAGTTCCCCCATCTAATGAAACATGAAGTAAAGCACTTGGATTAGTTGATCCAATCCCTACATTCCCACTATTGGCATTGTATATGTCATTTACAGAATTAGTCCAATCATCAGTATTATCCAAGTAAACAGCCAAACTTGTAGATAACGTACCACCACCATCCGTAACCTGTAAATTATCACCTACTAATGCAACTCCTGTATTGTGTTCATTTGTTGCACTACCATCACCGTCTTGGGCAAATAATTCATCCCACGTTCCGAATGGATTTTTTATGTGTAATCTTTTATCATCTGTGTCTTGATACAAGTCAGATTCTTTAGCACCTGCAAATCCAATTGCAGGATCATTTTCTATATCTGCTATAACTTCATTTCTAAGACCTGATATATCAATTTGATCTTCTACATCAGTTGGGTAAGAATAAGGCGAGTTCATTATATAAACATTATCATCTAATATATGAAGTTGCTGTATTTCATTAGTAGAACTTAAATCAGATGTAGCCCAAGACAAAACACCTACTCCATTAGTTTTAAGTACCTGATCGACCGTACCGTCTACTGTTGGAAATGTGAAAGCATCATTTATGTTTATTGAGTTTGCTGAAAATGTTCCGTTTACATCTGCCTTGAATAATGGACTTGCAGTTCCTACGCCAAAATTACCACCTGTAACATTAACGTAAGAGTTTCCATTACCTAATAAATGTTGAATGCTTGGTGAAACTGCACCATTCCAAACCCTTAATCCTAATTCACCTGTTGTGGTAGATGCTTGACCAAAATCGAAATATAACTTATCTGTTCCAGATACATCAGTATCGAATCTCACTAAATCTGTTCCCGTAAATGAGGCGTTTTTAAAATATGCTTTTCCAAATAATTCTTCTATTGTTAAAGTAGTTCCATCCCCTGCATACATAGATGTATTTCCAAGATTTGTTATTCCTAAGAAATTAGCATCTGTGCTAACAGCTAATATTTCTGCCAAAGTCTGATCGTCTGTTCCAGTATTATCTAAGTAACTCAAATCTATTGACACGTCTGTTCCGTTCTCAATTCCTATATCTAATATGCCTGTTCCACTTGTAAAAGTACCTACGTCTAAATTTTGATCGTCAGTACTCCCTGCAATGGTTTGCCAACTACCAACCCCATTTGCATCCGATGTCATAACTTTGTTTAGTGCTTGTAAACCGTCTACCATCTTAATATTACCTGCTACTTCAAGTTTCTGTGTTGGTGTACTAGTTCCTATTCCTGTTTTCCCATCACCCATAACAACGAACTTCATATCACTATCAATAGGTGTGGCAGTTCCGTTTGAGCGTACTTTTAATAATATATCAGTAGCATCTCCATCACCATCTATTATTACTCCAATTGTAGCACCACCATCACCTCCAAGAAAATGAGCAGCACTCCTTCCTCCTGTTGCATCAGCTTGGACTTTTATTTTAGCTAATGCAGTTGGAGCAGTATTAATCCCTATTAATTCAGCATCAAAATTATTAACCCCTGTAATATTTTGCAACCCTGCATTGTTTCCAGAAGTCAGCACTTCTGATAAGGTCTGATCGTCTGTATTATCAAGGTATGAAAGCAAACTAATTGTATCAGACACACCAGAAGTCTCTTTGTCATAAAATAACGTATCGTTTAATGCAGTTAAGCTCGTAACTGTTTCGTCAAGATCGTAAATCGTTCCATCCTCATTAGTGTACCTTCCAATTAATTTCCCTGCTTGTAAGTTGCTGAAAGTAGTAGTTACATCATCAGTTAAAAAGCCTGCATCATTCGTGTAACTTGATAAGTTCCCATCAACTATATAGTCAACATTATTATTAACATCATCATAGGTAACCGCTATCCTTGTTTGTGTTCCAGTACCATGTCTTAAGGGATCAAAAGAAAAGTCCTCTACTTGCTCTTGGGTTAATTGAGTGTCTGTATTGTCTAAATAACTCGCTAAACTCGTCCATGTTCCGACACCAACGCCATCTGTAATTAAAGCATATCCATCAACCGCCCCTGTTGGCATTCTGAAACCTGTAGTATTCGTTGTTCCGTTTACGTCGAGTTTATAAGCTGCGGATGTTTTTCCAATTCCTACATCACCCGTTGCATCCTCGATAGTAAAAGCATTTACGCCTTCTAATGTTTTTACATGGAAAATATGACCAGAGGGAATTACATTCACACCCATCCATGATTCACCACCAATATCTCTCCACGCAGTCATTATATCATTACCGTGCCTAATCTGACCATAATTAGAAATTGTTCCAAATTTCCAACTATCATCAGTTGACAAATTGATTGTTTCTATCCCTTGAAATGCTGCGGTTGCTACACTACCTATAATTGCATTATTTGAATCAAACGCACCTACATTGGCAATTGCCAAAGCCCCTGCATCATTACCCACCCCTAATACGTTGGATAAATTTTGATTGTCCGTATTTATGTAACCCGATAGATCTATGCTTTTATAAGGTTGCCCATCATTTTTAATGCTTAATCTTATTTCATCGGCAATGACTTCAAATGTGTCAATTTCAAAATTATTGACGCTTACCCAATCTACTGTATCACGCAACCAATTTTGGAAATTGTGATGCATAAAAATGGTATCGCCTAATGAATCAATTTTAATTATTGCAATGCTATGCAATTGTGCAGTCGTGTTATCGCCCTTAGCATCTAATGTATATAATCCTTGTTGGCCATACGTTAGTGACCCTAATAATGATAGTGATAATAATAGTAATTTTTTCATTTTATGTTGTTTGAATGATTGTAATTTCTAAATCAGCCCCACGCTGATTATCATTAAATAATATTTTATTGTTGGCCCCTGATACATCTATTGTAAAATGATTGAATTTCGTTTTTGGCGATTTATAAAAATAAAATGCATCGCCTTTGATTCTTACCAATTGACGGTATTGTTCTACTGTATAATTTGCTGGATCCGGCAAAGAATCAATTACATCTAAATAGTCATTACGTATATTTTCATACACTTTTGTAATGACATTATTTATTGTCAATGCGTTTTGCAAGATAAATTGTGGATCAATGGCTACCAATGATTTTTGTGGCCATGAAAAAGCAAATGCATGCGCTGTTATTGAAATGGTACTATCGCCGATTTCAACATTTTGTGAAAGTGTAAATTTTTCTTTTTTCCCTGATGCCGGATCATATAAGATTACACTATCACCTGCATACATTTTCGATACAGCGGCATTGATATTTAATAGTGTTAAATTATCACCAATTGTAATTGACTGTGATAATCGTGTTAATTCAGGATGTACATTATTGTTTATCTGCACCGATGCCGCTGGGCGTGATGGCAAAGGTAAATTAAAATCTTCCTTTAAAATTTGCGAATCGGGTACGGTAACGGGATAATCGGGCAACACCGGTGGTGCGGTAGCACCTACTATTGCACCATTAAACTCATACCAATTACCCGATATTTCATCGGCTCCGGTGCGGTGGGTATACTTAAGAAAAATAAATGCTTTCGAGCGGTGTATAATTCTTGATGTGCCATGCATTTTATTGGTACGCGGCTGTTGATCCCAAAATATTCCGCTATACAGTTGAATCGTTGCCCCTCGAATATCGTTAATTTCAGAAATATTAACCTCTTGTAAATTACGACCTGATTGATTCCACTGCGATGACAATTTGATAACTCCCATATTGTCAGTGTAATAGATACGCTGTTCGGTGTCGTAAAAATCTTCCACATCACCGATTTGCATAACTAATTTTAGTATTTCTGTGTTATTGGCATTGATGGCCGTGTTGTATTCAACCGTTGTTGTATTGGCTTTTTGATTGGCGAGTAAAACAAAATCTTGAGTTTCAAAATTAAAATCACTTATTACATTTAGGCTGCCAAATTCTACAAATTCAGCGGCCGTACATTTTAATTCAATAGTACCATCGCTTAGTGATCCTGGAATAAAATCTGTAATCTCAAAAGCATCTAAGAGTCCAAAATAGCCATCACTATATAATATAAATTCTGATGGCGTCAATGTCCAATATGGCTCGCCACCCTCCATTGTTGGTGTTGCCCAACTGCCATTAACTGTTTCATCACATACAATATCATTACCTTTAACGCCTGCTTCGACGGCTTCAATATCCATAGTATTGCCAATGCCATCTGATGCCGTTACAATATTTTGTTCTGTAGTTTCATTTGAGTAATCCACACCTGATACACCATCTTTATTAATTGCTTTTCTTAATGCTATCAATGACAGTTTCGTTGTTAACATTATCTGAACATCACCATCGTTGGTAGTTAATATATTCCTGTAGGTCCACACTTTACCGCCAATTGATACCGTTTGCCCATCGCTGGGATTTGATAATAATGTTAGTGAATTTGTTGCTGCGGCAATTAATACACTATCATCAACCGTTAACCAACTGAAATTTAATGAAACATTAGAACCTCTTAAATAGTAGTTGCCAACTTTAATTTCAAACTTATAACGAATCCAATTATTGATTGGGATGGTATTATCCCAATTAATCGGCACTTCGATTTCACGCCTTGTTATTAATTGTATTTTAAATATCTTATCGAGCTGAAAAATATAACCGAGTCTAAATGTATCACCGATGTTTGTACCGCCACTATTACGATAAAATAAAACTTCTTTGGCGATGTTATTAGACCCACCGCCTTCAAATTTCAAGTTAATAACCCTGGGCGGTCTTAATTTAGATATTGTATTTCCTATACCTGGAATTACACCATTTACGCTATAACCGACCGAAACGTCATAATTTTGTTGATCGAATGAATCGGCCCCATCTTCTTTAATTTCCCAATATGGACCGCCACGATACTTCTGAGTCCATATATTTTCAAAGCAAAATTGACCATCACGATAATGTAATTTTGAATTAAATGCATTCAACCAATACTCGATAGCTTTATCTGCATTGACATATATCCTCTTGTCGTTGGCAAATGCCTTTGGTGATGTAGAATAAACCTTCAAGGGATGAACCACCTGATAGATTGAACCGTCTTCAACATGAATTAACCGCATCCGCATAAATGAATCATATGAACCACCACCATTATCATATAAAGCTAATATCTTAGATTGCTTGAATGCCGTTTTTATAACCTCAAAACAAGATACAAAATCAGGAATTGACGCACCAAATATTGTAGAAAAATCAATCTGGATATCTCTTAATCGTGAGATACCACACGATGCTACATATTTATAAACCCGATTTCGGGTATCGTCTTGAATTTTGTGAGTCTCTAAAACTGAATAGCCTCTAAATACTAAAACGCCGTCTCGGTATAATCTAACTATGTTATCCGTTTCGTTATTGGAATCAAGCTCATTTATATAATCTATTACTCCCTGATTTTCATTTACCAATATTGTAAATGTTACTGTTGTTGCATATAGTCGTTTGAATATATTTTGGCCGCCATCATTGGATATAATCGCACCATCTGTTGTTACTATTTCGAACGGCAATACTGCACCTATATAATTGGCATCATAGATTTCGATTTTCCAATCTTCACCATTTCGGCTCTGATAATCACATGTTAATCTTAATGCCATTTAGTTACCGCTTGTATACTGATTTTCAAATTCGGCTTGCTGTAGGACGAATCTTAAATCTGATCCAGATACCACGGCTGATAATACTTGATTCTGCCCACCGTTTGATTGACCTATATATTGTTTTAATTTCGATAATGGTGCGATAACCTCCGGATCGGTACGTGCATTTGGATTATCGCCTACGACTGCCAATGTTTCTCCGAATGCCAAACCACCTTGTGCCAGCTTTGGCGTAATATTAGCAACCGTTGATTTTATTAGTCCAGCAAAAACTTTCAGTGCAATCCCAGCTGCAATTGCGCCGAATCCACCAAATGATTGAAATGATAATTTCATCGCTTCTATCGTTTTGCCTTGGAATATCGCTGCATTTCCTAACTGATCCATAACCGAAGCGATAGATTTTAAAACACCATCAAATGCACCCGTTAAGGCATCGCCGAAGTTTTGAGCACCAGTAAAGGCTTCACCGAATGCGGCGGTTACGCCATCTATTGCCGTTTTAAATACTTCGGATACGTCTACGGATATGGTGTTGAGTGCCTCATCGACCAATATCATTTGTTCTAAGAATCTTACTAATGCAGGTGATACTTCACCACCCATAATTTGCGATAATCTCGAAAAGCTTTCATTGAATATATCTTGCTTTTCTTTCGATGAATCAAAAGAAACCCCTAGTAGATTTTGTTTTTCCGTTAAATTAGAAACCCGCAATGCTACATCATCAAACAGAGTGGCTACCTCTGATTGCTCTAATTCTTTTAAAGTGTTCGAAAATGCATTTACTTGCAATGATCCAGCACTAAACCCTTCCTCTAACAATTTTGTTAATCCATCACGGTAAGCATCTATTTTGGCAAGGCCGCTATCAATGCTTATGCCATATACATTTTGCTTTTGTGTTATCAGGTCCAATTCGGCGGCAACGCCTTTGTATATGTCTATACCTTTTTGGTTTTGATCTGTAATTTCTATGTTTGGTAATTTTAAATCGGTGGCGTTTTGCAGTTCCGTTTTTACTATTGCCTTTTGTGAGATGTTGAATTTAAAGCTATTAACGGTATCTAACCAACGGTTGTAAAATTCTTTAGCACTACGATCACCAAGATTAATAAAGCTGCCAACTATTTTGCGTATCGTTTCTTCACTTACGTATTCCAACTTACCATTTAAAGTGTTATCAATTGCCGTTGTTAAATTTCCTTCAATGGCATCTGCGCCATCGCTGATTATGTCGCCCACGCTATTATAAACACCTGCTACTATAGATGGTATTTTAGCAAAATCACGTGAAAATCCCGCGCTTATCAATTGGAATACTGCGGAAAACCCTTCTACTGCCAAACGCACAAATGCCTTTACGATTTGGAACATATTTTTAAAATTCAATACAAGGCCTTGAATTACGCCACGTACCAATATTGAATTGTTATATACATCGATGAATCTATTGACAAATTTTGTCATGCCCTTAATAATTAGATCAATATTATCTAATGTTAGGGATGCGAATGTTTTTACGGCTACTTGGGCAAGACCAATTGGATTTAATAGTCCAGCAAAACCAACGCCAGTTGATGATATAGATTTTCCTAATGTTTTAAGTATGCCACCACCTGTGATTCCAAATGTTGTAAATTTGCGTTGGACTGGTGATAGTGCATCTGCCAATTTCCCTATTTTTGCAAACAGTGCGCCTGCACTGAACCCTGCGTTATCAAAACTTTCACCCAATCGGCCTGTGGTGGCAAGCCCCTTACCAATTTTATCGCCGGCTGTTTTTGCTAATGTTCCAAACGATGATACCGCCCCTGATAATCTTTTTTTGGCTAAAGTAAGACCGGTTTCAAGACCTTTAATATCGGTGTTGATGGCTATGTTTACAAATCCTAATATCTTTGACGGCATATTATTTTATTTTTGATTGTCAATATTTTTTTGTCGCTCCATTTCATCCCAATGATCATTCATTTTTTTGATAGCATCATTTTCAAAATATTCATCCATCTGTTGACGTGTTATTGGTATATGATCTTCGTTTTCAGTCTTTACGTTATCACTTGGTAAAATCAGCATATCTGTATAATCTTTTATCTGATCTTTTTTTGGCAGTTGAACGTTAACCAACCAAAATGTTTGCCATCGGACGATACGCCATAAATGCTCAATCAAATTAACCTCGCGATCAATTGATGATTCTACATATTGCCGCGCCTCTGACAGAGTAAATTCATCTAATTGATTTGGCATTATATAAGGCATGAATTTGGCAGCCAAATTTTTATGATCTACCGCCGCAATTTCTTTTTTTTTGTGGCGCCGTTTTTTTCATTCACTTTAGTATTAGCCCTTTGGGCATCAATAAGCACATCGGTGAATTTTTCAATAATGGATTGATCTTCATCAAAGACATCTAAGAGCCAATCAAGATCATTTTTCGGTGGCAGTGGCTGACTTGCTTTTTTTGCACCATCAACAAGACCAAAATATGACAGCGCAATAAAATCATCAATTTTTAATTTCGTAGGATTTAATTCGCTCATTACCTTGCCGGTGTGATTTTCAAAATCACGGTATGCCCGTAGTCCAAACCGTACTGGATATTTTACACCATCAATCGTTATAGTCGTTATTTTCATCAAAGAATTATTTTAATTTTTAAAAATTACCGGCGGCCGCAAAAAACAATTCAATGATTTTATACGGCCAACCGGCATTGATTTATAATTATATAGGTACTACACCTCGAGACACTGCCCCGGATATTCTAACTGTTATAGAATAGGTAACATTTTCATTATTAGGTGCATTTTTTGTAAATGCCGTGATAATACCATTGCCAAAATAGTATCTATTGGCAGTTACTTCATCCGAAAATTTCCATGCTACTATAGTACCCGCAGCAAATGCATCGAATAAGGCATCAATTCCACTATCAGTTTCTTCATACAGACCTTCTGATGATACCGTTCCACTCTTTGCCCCGCTTGCAAATTCATCCCACCCTGTACCATCTCCAGCAGTGTCTTTGTGAGCGGTTGCTATTTCGCCTGCTGATAAATCCATGCTGCAATTTGTGGCTTTTGCCGTCGCAACCGTATCTATATACATTCTGAAATTATGTCCGTTTTTAATCATAACTATTTATTTTTTGTTGTTCTAAAAATGATTTTATTTATTTATCAGCTTGATTTTTGGATTTTTTATTATTGTGATCAACCAGGACTTTAGTTTCTCTGTTTTCGATGGCGGTGACTTGTTCTTTTTTAAGATGTTCAGCTGTTCCAGTTTTGATCAGTTCCGCTGCACCATCATTTGTTAATAGTGCTTTGTCTCCAATTTTAAATGATTTGTATTTTTTAATAAATTTTACCCACATGATTTTATTTTTTTAAGGTTGTATAATGTCCGCAAATGCGCGGTAATTACTCATTACTAAATGCTGGTTGATTTCATCGTTATATCCGATTGAATCGCTGATTTGGTAGCAATGTTCAAAAACAATATTAATCCCCCCATCAATTATTTGCGTTCCCTTATAATTGTTTATAGCGTCAAAAATCAAATTTGCTATATCTAATGCAACACGGTATGTTTCTGATAATGCCGTGATGGTAAATGTTAATTCTTCGGATCCAGAAAATATATCCTTTGATAAATTTTTTGGCCTCTGATCGCACTGAATTAATATTTTATCATCATAATTTTCACTATCAGCTGGCATTGTATTTATATATATACGGCTACCAACAATAGCGGATACATTTACATCAGACTTTAATAATTTCACGATGCCATATTCAATCATCAGTCTCTATTGTTTTTCAAATAATCATCCATCACTTTCTTGTATAGGTCGATGGCCTCTCTTGCAATTCTAATGCCCATTGAGGTGAATGCTTTTAAAACAAATTTTTGCCCTCTTTGATATTTAGTGCCTCGCTCGACCATATGTACATAATAGCCATCAGCTTTGTCACCTTTAAAATCTCCTTGAGCAGGCACTGATTTTTCCCTTCCAGCGCCGATGAAAACATTTCCATTGCTAAACTCCCCAAGTGTAAATGATCGGCGTAAATTTCCTTGCGCATAAGTAGCATATACAATGCCCTTAACCCCGCGTAATCTTTTGCCATTGATACCCTTTGTTCTTGTTTTTCGCTTTGTTGATCGCTTGTATCTTTTTACAGGTTTTGGTGATTTTCTAACCGGTGTGAGTCTTCTAAGCCTTACTAGCAACCCTTCGGCTACCTCCTTGTGTATTTCCAATTTTTTAGTATCGGCATATTTTGCCAATAGTGTATCCATGCGGCGTGATATAAGCTTACCGCCAATCACATTGGGATTATCTGTTATTGTAGTAGCCATTACTCAATGTTGAGACATTTTAATTTTAAATATTCTTTACGTCCTATGATTTGTACGCTTTCAATATCGTAATCTGTCGAATCTATGCGGACACGATTTTTCTTATCCAATAATGTAGCATTATATCGTACCGTTACAGTGATTGGATTTATTGAAAACTCGCCACCTTCAATAAATTTTTCATCGCCACCGCTAAAATCTACATTTGCCCATATCGTAGAATCAACACTATACGATAGGGTTTCTTCATTGGATTTACTATCATTGGATTTGGCATAAGTAAGGATTGAAATACGCCAGTCCATTTGCCCAATCTGCGGTATGTCTTTGTTTTTATCCATTGTTAAAAACAATATTTCTTATTGGATTTAATAGCCGCTGTGATGCGCTCGTTAAATTCCGAACGCCATCCATACGGTTATGATAATGATCAGCCACGATGTTATACACGGCTTGAATAACACAATCTTCTACATCTGCAACAACTGCGACACCAGCTGTATAATCTATCTGCCAATAATCAATCGCTGTTGTGACTGTTGGAAATGTTTTTATTATTACATATCCGCCGATGGCATTAATAACATAATTTGATGTGGGCAATACGACCAATGAACCATTAGTAAAATAATTTACCACTACCGTACCTGATTTTACCGGTATGATTGGAAAATATAAATAGCAATTTTTCACCTGACGATATACAACATTTAGCGACCGTTCCAAAAAACATCTATTAGTATACCGTTCACAATATGACACCGCACTTTTAATTAACGATGTTATATAATTATCATCAACACTATGCTCAACCTTTAGATATGTTTTCATATCGACTGTTGATATTAGTTGTGGCGGTTTTGTTGTAAATTCTAATTGCATCAAATTGTCTTTTTACCAATTATTTTTTATCCTCTGATTTTGATGTTAATTCACAAACACCGGCATCTACCATTTCGGCTGCCAGTTGCGCATCTACTTTTACAACATCCCCGATATGGTATGCCAGGTTAAATGGCGCACTAGATGGTGATATAAGAAATTTTACTTCCTCTAATTTTTGATTTGATTTTTGATTTGCCATAATTCAATTTTAAAAATGTTTTAAAATGTTGGCACGCCAATTTGGCAACGGCGCACCAACTTAATTAACTCAGGAAAAGACTTTCTTTAGATTTTCTTATGCTGTCAATAAATCTTTAATTACGCCAAATGCCTGTCCATGTATTGGTGCTAAATCCCAATATGAATCCAATGTAATTTCAATTTTTCCTGCTCGCGCTGATGAATATGGATTTACCAATAAATCACGAACGCCCCAATTGCCTATCCACAGCTTTGAAAAATCACCAAATATTCCAGCGTGACAAACACCAACTGATGTACCTTTTGTCAATGTTTTTGGCAATAGGTTTGACTTTTTAAGCATATAACCAAGCAGTTCATTAGGCATTTTACTGTCCATAATAAATAATCCTGACCCGGCATCAATTTTTGTGGTTTTCAAATAGCCGATAATTTCAGGCGTTAACACATAAGCCAAATTACCATCATCAGCATTTGCCGTTTCAATGACAGTTTGTAATTCCACCAATTTGGTGTGCGTTGGTGCAAGTCCATTAGCTCCCATTGCAACAACATTTACATCGGCATGATTTAGTATCCCCAATGGATCATCAGCCGCACCACCGGCGCCATTAAATCCAGCTTGCTCTAGTGCAATTTTTTCCGCCGTTCTAAGAGCTTCAAATACCAATCTTTCAACACTTACTGATGTTTGATTTAACCATTGCTTTGAAATGATCGATGTTGCTGCCAATCGGTGCGGCGTCAATGATTCCTTTTTGGTGGTCGGTGTGCTTTCAGCATCACTATCGCCTTCACCTTCCCAATTTGCCGTTGCAAGCGCATCGCCAATTGGTATATCAAGATTGCCTACTAATCCCGTTATCATTTTCGCTCCCAATTCCTCGAGACAAGTTTTTGGCACTAAGCTGTCTTGAAATTCTGCCAAATCGGTGGCGATGGTATTGCCTGCACTTACTGCTGATCCAGCGGTTAATTCTCTAGTTTGTGGCGTTGAAATGACTGTTGGAATACCAATTCCACGCAATCCCATACCAATTTCTTTGGCCTCTTTCTGCGCCTCTTGATGCATTTCCAACTCCACACCATCAAGTGCTTTACCTTGGACCTTTAGGCTAATGGCACGCAATAACGAAAATCTTTTTTGCACCTTCTTTTCCTCTGTTTCCTTTTTTTGGATTGTCCGCACTTTTGTTTCTCTTAATTTCCTTTCTACTTCTTCGGCCGTTTCAAGATTTGAAATTCTCGTATCAAGATCATCAACCTTTGTTGCCAACGCGTCAATTTGGCTTTGTTCTTCTTCTGTCAGATCACGCTTTTCCGATTTGATAAGATCAAAAATTGCTTTTTGCCTTTTTAACAAAGCAGTGCGTTTTTCTTTAAATTTTAATAACTTTTTTTTCATGATATGTTGTTCTAATTTTAAATAATAAATATTATGACTTATGATTGGAGTTTATACAATTGTTGGTAATACCGATTTTTGGATTTTAACAATCTCTTATTTCCATTTTTCTTAGTTTTTTCTTTGATTTGTTTGGTATCTTCCAAAAATGAACGCATCGCCAATGATTGTTTTAATGCTTGTGGGTTTGCTGGAATATCGACAATTGAGAATTCCACCAATTCCACTTGACCGAAATAATAAATATTTGGATTTTCGTCATCGCTCTCAACGCCCCAATGCCCCGCTTCGATAGGAATAAACCCAACACTTACGGCTCGTAATGTCCCGTGATTTACTTTTTTCTCAATCTTCGCCGCTTTTTTGTTTATTTCTGCTGGCTCAAATTGTGGAAAGCCATATATCTTTTTGTTTTTCTCGTCAATTTCTATGCGCCCCGATCCAATGATATTATCAGGGTTATCAGTACCGGTGTAATGATTATAGGCTAAAATTGGGTTTTCATTGTAGTTGTCGAAATTCCACATTTCAAACGGTATGATAGTATCGTATCTGTCAGGTAATTCGTTTGACAACTCAAAAGATATAGCCCCATCATCCTTACGCTCAAGTTTCGTAAAATCCCTTTCGGTATATAATACCACCGGTTTTTTTTGTCCTTTTTTAGTTTCAATTTTCATGGTGGTTTTTTTTGCTCTTTTTCTGTTTTATTTCTTTTTCCTTCTTTGGTTTTGCTACTTTTCTAAAATCAGGATCATCAAATTTTTCTATCGATAAATAATTAGATGGCAGAATACGAATCTCACCACCCTCATATGTTGGCATATCTTCAAGCCTCAATACATCATTTGGCGATAGTACCGCCCTATCAATCATTTTGGTGTAAAATTCTGATCGCTGTTTTATATCGCCTCGCAATAGTCCTTTTAATTCAATCTTTACAAAAGATTGCTTTTCTTCTTTGTGTGTGAATATTTTGGCGTTGTGTTCTTCTTCAATCATCGTTACAATTGGCAGTAACGTGTTTTGAACATACTCCATGTTCTGCTCATGAATGTTGTTAAATGAAGATTTTTCGAGATGCCCAATTTTATGCGGCGGAACACCGAATATTCGGGCAATTTCTTCAAGGACAAACTTGCGTGAAGCCATGTATTCCATATCCGTCAATGGCATTGACATTTTCACTTGCTTAAATTTCATGCCTTTAGGCAAAAATCCTACGCCACCGACATTGTCGCCACCTCCAAATGCTTCGGTAAATGTCTGTTGGGCCTTTGCCAATGCTTCATTGGTTAAATGGCCATCACTTTCTACAACCCCGCTAAGTGCGCCACCATCTCTGTAATATTTGGATGCATAATTTATCAATCCAATGCCTTGTGCTACGGTTTCGCGTGCTATTTTGATTCGGCTTTTACCGATGATGCCATCGGTGGTAAAATCTGCAATATGAATTATATCCATACTATCGTAGATTTCGCCGCTCTTAGTGTTATGATAAAACACATCTACCAAGCGGCCATTTTGTTCATCCTTAACAACTTGGACGTCTTTGGATTCTAATACTTGATATGATATTGGACGCCCTGATGCTTTATTTCTTATGATTAATGCAAAGGCATTGCCCCATAGCAAAAAATTGGATATTAATGCCTTTAGATAATTTACTTTGGAATAAAATTGATTGGGCCGCTTTGATATTAGATATTGCTGATCGTGATTTTCGGCGATTATTTTACCATTATCCGTTTTGGTAAACACTTTAAATGGAAGTGATGCAATATCATCACTGATGGATTTAACGCAAGCAAAAACGGCCGGAAATGATAGCGCATTTTCAGCACTCACATTAATGCCGGCCGCTGTTGTTCCAAAAAAACTAAATCCAAATCCCTTTCGGCTGTCAGCCCAATTAAAAAATGATCGACTAATGCTTTTTATTTTCTGTATGCCCTTTTTAAATGTACTATACATATAATGCAAATGTGTAATACATTTTTTAAAAAAGGTGTAACAGCTTCTAACAGAAATAAAAAAAACCGCAATAGTAACTATTGCGGCCTGTCAGCTTAAATTCAAAATGCTCAAACGAAAAGATAATACCAAAAAACAATGAATATAAAAATATGTAATATATCTGTACTATACAACTATTTTTAAAAAATCATTAACAAAATGATAGTATTGCACTTAATTCATTGTATGCCTCACGTATTGAATTTTGGTATTTAAGAGCTTGACCATAATCAATTTTTACTTTCGGGACGCCATCGGCTTTTATTTTACCCGTCAATATATCGTGTGCATTTTGCAATTGATTTAAGTGATGCGCATAAAAACTGATCTGATCGGCAATCACTTTATCTTTTACATAAATGATAGCCATTTTGTGGATTCTTGACACATCGGCTTTTGGATCTTCTTTTAATATTTTATTTTCAATTTCACCTCGTTCTGTTCCTGATCTTATAAGATCGGCAACATCAACAATCAATTGTGCTTGATTGCGGACCGATGTGGAGGATAAAGATTTTGCCGCGGACTTTTGTGCCCTCTTTACTGGCCTCTTTACTGCCCCTTTTTGACTACCTTTTTTGACCACCTTTTGCCCTCTGACTTTGGCAGTTGACTTTGCTTTTTGAACTGTTGCTTTTTTGTTTTTTGGTATGCTTTTTTTAACGGTTTTACGTTCTTTTGGTTGCATACTTAATTTTTTTTAAATAATTTGATTTGGCATTACGAAAACTCTCATACGTCGCAAATTTATTAATACCATAGCGATTAAAAACGGCCGTTTCGGTTTTGTCAAATGCCTCTTTATGTGTTTTTGATTTCGATAAGTTAGCATAAAATAGTTTGAAGTAATTCGGTTTTGAAAGTAATGATTCATTTGCCATTGTAATATATTTTTTTAAAATTTTAATACTGTAGATACTGTGATTTGCTCCCCTACGTGTTGATAGTCTTCGTGAATGCCAATGCCATAGGCCATCACTGTTGATACTACACCATCAATACGATTGGTTGATTTTTGTTTATCTAATTTTATGTTTTCATTGGCATCCATTTTTACGGCTACATTTGAAAACATCCACTCAATGATGGGATTATATATCATCCAAACAGTTCCTGAAACGATAGCTTTTTCTAATGCCTTAACGGCTGGCGACATAGTTAAGAATCCTTGCCGAAATTGCAGCATTTCAAACCCCAAGCTAATCAATTGCGTTACCAATTGCGATGAATTGAATGGATCGTATCCGATAGCAGCAATCTTATATCTGATGGCATCTTTTTTTATTTGATTTGTTATATAATCATAATCAATTACGTTACCATTGGTAATATGTAAGTTTTTATTGCCCTCAAAATTACGCCATACGATGCCATCAGTATTTTTGCGATCTTCAATTTTTGTTTTTGGAATAAATATGTGGGTTTCAAATTTTCGGCCCTGAACATCATACCATGTTAATGATGTTGTATCACGCACTGACGATAGATCTAATGCCCCTACCACGCCAACCCCATCGGCTAATGTTTTTTGGTAATCCGGTTTTCGCTTAGTAGATTTTTTTGTTTGCAGGCGAATCGAACTGATGTATTTATGCTGTATAAATGTTTTTGCCGTGCCGGTCCAGATATTTAAGTTTTTAGTTTTAAATTCAATTTCAGCACTCGTGCCTTCTGTTACGGCATTATTATATTGTTTTAATATCGCTTTCCAAAGCGGTGCATTTCCAATATTTGGATTTGCTTTTTTCCATTTCGTTTGATCGTTCCAATCATCATCCTCATCTAAGGTGAATATGATGGCAAATGTAGATTCATTAACAAGATTACCACGCAGATAATTGATACAGGTGTTTCTAAAAGTATGACACGGTGATTGTTTATTATAACCAGCCGTTGTTATAATAAAAATCAGTGGTTGCGTTCTCGCTCCTTGCCCCGTTTCGATAACCTTTAACATCCCATCGTTGGGATGAGCGTGGTATTCATCTATGATGGCGCAATGTGGATTGGCCCCATCTTCTGTTTTCGAGTCAGCACTCAATGGTCTATAAAATGAATTGGTGCTTTCAATGTACATATTATTGGTAACAAATTTAACGGCTGCATTTAATATTGGTGATTCTGTGGCCAGCTTTTTTAGCATCACTTCCGATGCATTAAAGCAATATTTAGCTTGATCTCTTTTTGTAGCAACACTAAATATTTGTGCGCCACTTTCCCCATCGGCGACAAAACAATAATTGGCGATGGCAGCTGCTATTTCGGATTTACCGTTTTTTCGCGGTACTTCGGTGTATGCTTTTGAGTAGCGGCGGTAATTTGTCTTTTTTTCCACCCATCCAAATATCGAGCCTATTATGAAGGCTTGAAATGGTTGAATATCGAATGGCTTGCCAGCCAATTTTCCTGACGTATGGCGCATTAGTCCAATAAAAGATATGGCACGTTGTGCCAATTGGCAATCAAAAATAAATGGAAATTTATCCGTTTTCGAGCGCTCCAAGTCCTGAACATGGCGTCTAATTGCCAGATGAACAAACTCATTATGATCTTGCGGATCGCTGACGGTAGATTGTATAAATTTATCAAACCGGTGCATTAGTCAATTTGTTTTCTCTGATGGGAGTTAAACAACTCTGCTAATGGATCACCCTCATTGGGATCGGGAGCATTAAGATTTAAAAATCGCATCCGCATGGCGGGTGTAAATCCGAAATGGGCGAATAACTTTATACACGTTTCCGATGCGTTTTTACTTATCTTAATATATGGATTGGTAACGGCCTTACCTCTTACAACTTGAACATATGGTTGCGATACTAATTTTTCAGCACTTGTGCGATATTTAATTAGATTGTCAACAAGAATTACCAATGCCATCAGATCCACCTGGCGTAATAATTTGGCATTTATCAATTCTGTTGTTAGTTTATCCCACATTTCAATGCGTGGTTTATCGAAATAATCAGGACAATCAGGAATTGCAACAACTCGAGTGAATGATACTTCATCGCTGTGTTGCCGATCCTGGCGCATTGTATTGCGTAATATTTTAACTTCGTTACTATCGTGATTGCGTGCCATACTAAATTTAAAAAACCACCATTCACTTTGGCGGTAACTTCGATTGTAATAATCTATACTTTAAAAGCTAAACTTATGAGAATGCAACAATTAAGTGAATACCAAGATTAATACATCGTTATGCACCTGATGATGGCTAATTGTTATTTTTTTTTACTCATTGGTATTGGTTTACCATTTGCCGTTATAATTAAATACTTTCATTACTTCTTTTTGCGCCTTTTCCTCAACCTCATTTAATCCATACTGGTCTTTAAGGTGTGCAATTAATTCAGTTGCTTTTTCACCCGCTTTTTCAAGTTCCTCTATCCTTTTCTTCATCTCTACGGTCTGTTGGTCTGCGTATTGCTGCATTTTTTTCTTAACCTCTTTTTCATCTTCGTCATAGTTTCTGTAACTATCTACATATTCATTAATCCTCTGCTCAAAAACAATTTCTATTTCTTTGTAATATTCTTCCTTTGTTTTACTCATGCTTTAATTTTTATTACCACCGTTTAAAATCAATTCATCATTAGCATCACGCACCGGGATTTTTTCACCTGATGGTAATACTTCATATTTATAAATCGGTTGCCGTTTTTCGCGGCTACTTTTAGAATTATGATGTTTATGGCATAGTGCACCTAAATTGCGGCGATCAAGACGCGCACCACCATGAATGATTGGTATGGTATGATCGGTTATATCAGCACCTGTGTATTGCCCTAATTTCACGCATTCATAACATAGCGGGTATTGATCCTTGTGTGCTGATGATAGCGTACGCCAAAGCTTAGAATTATAAAATCTTAAGTTATCGAGCGTGTTGTATTCGTGCCGCTTTTTTGTCATTGGCGGCGTCGGGCTAAATGTCTTAGTCGGTGTTGATGGCATACGATTATTTATTATGGTTTTTTGCGATTGAAGATACCACGTATATATTTTTTCCAAAATGACTTAACGGCCCTAATCAGTTGACCAACCATGGTGATGATAGTGATACCATCGGTGGCTACTTCTATTAAATGACCTGAATCTAACATTACATCAATGATGCCTGTTTTGTTGTCTATTTTTTCGATGTAACCGATTGCGCCACTTTCATTTACTCTTACTTGTTGTCCTACTTTCATTTTTTTCTATTATTTAATTAATAATTATATAATCTTGATTAGTAAATTATCATTATTCGTTAAAATGTTTTTGGTCTATAAAATAATATATACGCTCCAACAATATTGATGGATCGACTATATCATATAATAATTTTTGCTTTCCATTAAGTGATGCCAATTGGTGCGATGTATCGTGCGAATATCCGATGCGGTAAAGGATACATTTCTCGGTTTCACTATCGTAATGAGAAAAAATATAAACTTTATTTTTAAGTTTCTTATTTACATCTGCGTCTGGATCGATGCGGTAAAGATATTGGCGATCTTTGCTTTGGTGTGCCACTTCGTAGGCGGTAAATCCTGATGTTGTCTGTCCTTTGTTCATTCTATATTTATTTTATGATTGATTATCATTTTCATTATCCAATAGCTTTTCAATGCGCTTTTGAATCTTTTGTTTATCACAATGTGATAAACTATTAAAATCATTTCGTTGCCGACGTACAAAATCCTTTGCTAAATAATAAACAAATAAAATTCCAAATACGATGATTGAAATGGTTACGAACCAAACCACTATTGAGAGAAGTATATCTAATGCATGAAGTGTTCTAAATGTAATCATTAATTTATATTTTTTATAATTTATTTTTGTCTGATTGCAGCCATTTTTTAATTGTGCTTATGCATTTATTACAATTGGCAATTCTCTTTTGCGATATTTCAAATTTTGGCAACGCCAATTCACGCGATTTTTCTGCTTTTAATTTCAATAGCCTTGCCTTTAATATTTCCATTACGTTTAATTCATTGCATTTTCACGCAAGTAACTAATACAACGGGGTGCGTTTAATCTCTTACACAGTGCTTTGGCTTGATCTTCAGATAACGGATATTGCTGTACGTGTCGCTTTTCTATGGTATCATATACTTTACACTTATGATCATTTACAACAATAAACCTATCTGTTGGCACTAATCTTTTTTTTGTTAGCGATTTTTCAAACCGATTAATTAATTCACCAAAATATATTTCACGCACTTTATCAAGCCTTTGTAAAATATCATCATCAACTTGTTGTTTCAAATCAAGTACATTAAAAACAGTAGTTACAATAATTCTACAAATTGTCAATAATTTATCGTTTGATATACCTGCCACCTGTTCCTTGGTAATTATTGGATTCATTTTATTGTTTTTTTTTTACTGATGGCCGCTACATAAGAAACCACCAAAGCTGTAATAACAAATACTAACATTCAATTTTTGTTTTTTAGGATTCTAACATCGGGGGATTAAAATCTAAATAATTATAGGTGATAACGTTATTAATAACATTTTCCAGATAATTTGCGTGGGCCACTATGCCATCATAAGACGACATAAAATAATAATCCCCAGCATTAGACATAAACCCAAATTCAAATAATAGCGCGGGCATGGATGTTTCTCTTAAGATTTTAAAATTTTCCTTTTTAAAAAACAAATCCTTGGACCCTGTGTTTCGCCTTACTATTGACTTTGCAAACGTATTAGCATATTTCAACCCGCAATAGTGTGCGATATAATCTGCTGCTTTAGAAATTTCGGCGGATGATTCCTTTTTACCATAATAAGAGAATACCTCAAAGCCGCGCACTTTGGTATTTTTAAAATAATTATGATGTATGGATATTAATATGGCCTTGCCGCCGGTTTTTTCATGGTGTTTTTTGGCGGCATAATTTGCCACTTCACAGCGGTATTTTAATGACAATTCTGTGCCAGCTTCGCTGCTCGAGACAATACAATTTGGTGTGTTGAATAAATCTAGACGAAATGACAAAAGATGTGCTATGGCTCGATTTAGTACGCCCTCATTTACTTGAGTTCCCATGTGTTCGAATCGCTTGTCTGGATGAGTAACATACTGGCCCGATAGGTCCAAACCACCGTGTCCTGCATCAATAATGATTAATGGCTTGATGGTGTTTAGTGATAAGTTTTTAGTGTAATCAAGTTTGGTTAAAACAGTTGTATCGAATTTTTTTGGCATTGGATTTTTCTTTTAGATTTAAAAAATCCATGCGGCGGGCTGTCTGATTGATAAGGGATATTATAAGAAACTAAATATTATGAGCGAACAACAATATTAGTGTTTAATAAGGGCAAAGTTAGTAAATAAAATGAAATAAACCCCTATTTCAACCCCTTAATTTAAAGCATTCCAACAAAAGCACATAAAGGTCTGGTTTTCAATGTATTATACATTATGATATGAGGGTTCAAGTAGCCCTACCTGATGGCGAACTTTTGCACAATTGAGTTAAAAACCTTATCAATTGTATAATACTTTTGTATTATTTGTGTGTTTTTGTTCAATTTTTATCAATTTTGCTAATTAAAATCAACCCCCATAACAACCCCCGATTGTGTATATTACAAAGATTTACTTTGCCATTATCCAAATTTTTAATAGTGCCATTTTAAAAACCATTTAATGCCATCCATCCGTTTCAATCTAAAGCAGCCTAAAAGCAAAAGCCCAACCGCTATATTTTTAATCTATCAACTAACGACTATGGATCGGCTTAAATACTACACCGGCTATAAAATACAACCCGATGCATGGAACAAAAAAACAATGCGCCCAATACCGTGTGCCGATCATCAGGTTTTATCTATGCTATTAGATTCAATAGAATCATTTGTAAAACAAACCATCATTGAATTAAGAATAAATAAAAAACCAATATCCGCCCCACTATTAAAAGCCCTCTTAAATGATCGCTTTCAGATCCGCTCAAATTTAGACCAATCCAAATTCATTGATTATATTGATATTCTTATTGAGCGGCGCACCGCCCAACCCGAATTTAAGGCGTCAACAATTCGTACATATAAATTATTTAAATCTAATTTAATCAAATTTGACAAAAACATCACATTCAATAATATTACCCTTCATTGGTATCGACATTTTACACTATGGATGTACGGGCGCGGATGCTCCACTAATTATGTAAATAATCAAACGCGCAAAATGAAAATGTTTTTAAAAGCAGCCCTGGATGATGGCATACATGCCAATGATAGTTTTACGCATAAAAAGTTCAACACGCCGGCAAAGAAAATTTTAAAAATTTATAACACTGAAAGTGAAATTGAACAAATGTATAATTTTAATTATCCTAATCGGTATCTGCGCAATGCCGTCAATCTATACTGCATTGGCTGCTGTACAGGTCTGCGATATTCAGATTTAAATCAATTGGATTCCCACCGCGACACGGTGACAATTCAAGGCCATCGATATTTAAAAATTCACACCCAAAAAACCAATGATGATTTAATCATACCTTATAATGATTTATTGATCAAAATACTAGAAACCCAAAAAATTAAATCCATATCAAACCAAAAATTAAACCTATGGATCAAGGCCGCGGCACGCTTATGTGGAATCGATAAGAAAGTATCAAATATTACCTATCCAAAAGGTATCATTAAAAAAGAGTTCATCGAAAAATGGCGGTTGATTTCAGCGCATACCGCCCGCCGATCCTTTGTTACAAATATGTACATCAAAGGCGTGCCCGCCCAATATATTATGCGCATCACCGGCCATAAATCAGAATCAACCTTTATGGAATATTTAAGTTTATCCAATATAGAAACGGCGGTATTGATGGCAAAAGAAATGAAGTAATAAAGCATTACAATACCATCAGGATGTAATACATATAATTATTAAGACTATAAACAAGTTAGCATTCAGTTTTAAGAAATAAATAAAAGCCAACCCTCCTAGTCGCATAGGGCTATCGCTTTAAATATTTCATACGCCACTTGTGGCACTATCGCATTACCTAGGGCTTGTAATCTGTCCACCCTATGGGGTATCCCATTAGCCACTCTACCCACTCCGGGTTCAAACTCCCATAGACCGTCATTGAAAGCTCTATTGATTTCCCCTTCTCCATTCGTCTTTGAATCACGGGATCTTCTGGATTTCCCCTGTTCCGATGATCCGAAGCAACTGGAGTAGGTAGCAACTTCACTGCTTGCGCCAGATTCAACCCAAACCCGTTTCCTGAGTGATGCTTCCCTTTCTTGTTCGTTTTCTCCTTCACCTCTTTTTGCCTCAGCTCTATTTCTTCCTTCGTCCAGTTCTCCCGTGTGTAGAATGTGGTCGGTGTTGGCAGCATTTTCGCAACCCAATCCTCGATGTTGCCCTTGCCTCGATCCCTGTTTGCGTTTTCTCTCGATTGCGCTTCTCTGGTTGTAGGCACAAATCCAAATTCGTTCTCTTCTGTGCCACGCCCCGACACTTGCAGCTGGAATAAGACACGGTTCCACTTCGTACCCTTCGTTTTCCAAGTCAAGTAGTACCCCTTCAAGTGTTTTGCCATCTTCCATTGTGACGAGTCCACTAACATTCTCCGCAACAACGAAGGTTGGTTCAATCTCTTTAATGCATCTAAGCATTTCTGGCCAGAGGTAGCGAGAATCTTCTTCTCCTTTTCGCTTTCCTGCAACGCTGAATGGCTGACATGGAAATCCTCCGGATATGATGTCGATTTGTCCGTTCCAAATAGTGAAATCTGTTGTTGTGATGTCTCCATAACTTTCAGCCTGTGGCCATTTCTGTTTTAATATCTTTTGTCCGTATTCGTTCCATTCACAATGGAATTTATTCTCCCATCCCATCCATTCCGCTGCTAAGTCGAAACCCCCTATACCCGAAAAAAGACTACCATGTGTTTTTCCCACGCTTCTTTTTATTTATTTCTTAAAACCGTCCCTCGCTAATGCCCTCGCTCAATGCTAACAATACGTATGGGTGCATTTGCCACGCTCAAATCATTCCTACCGCACACGCCACCATACGATCAGCGTTGTAATACATACACTCACTTACGTTTCTTCCAAAACAAAACACTTCCCGCTATCATAACCATAAGTGCTGTTATGTCGCAAATGACTTCCTCATTGCTTTGCGGAAGCCAATTATTCCCAAAGTGTTGTGTTTCACCCAAATCCTTAAACGTTATTTTATGACTTGGGATACCGTCAAAATTTCTTGCAAATCTTATCATATCCACGCTTGAATACTTTCTAATTCCATTACCGCCTGTAATTCGATGCTCTATTATGTTGATTATTTTTTCAGCTATCGCTTCTTCTACTTGAGTAAAGGCGTATTGTGTATTTAAAAAGTCTTTCATTAGCTTAACTGCATCACTAGCAATTTCTTCATCATCTGTTGGTAATAATGGCTTATATTCAAATTCAATGTTCCATTTTTCATTTTCGATTCCGTAATCGGTAACTTTAAAATTATTACCAAAGGCTATCTTTAGTTTATCTAAACCTAAATACACTTGTGACTCTTTCATATCTTAGGGTAGTTTAATTGGTGCGCATTTTTAGTTTCGCATTTAATCCTGAATTAATGCGGTGGTAATGTTTCAAGAAATATTTGATTGTAAAATTTTGCTTATCTAAATCACTCAATGATTCTATCAAATAACAAGCATAATTATGAACTATAGCCACCGTCAATGATTCGGGTTTCTTTATATCTATTAAAACTGACTGAATCAATAAATCATATAACGTCAAATAATCTTGTGGATCACCACCGCCGATGTATCGCATATGTTTTTTTAGGGTAGTATTTAATTTTGAAGAAAAAGAAGAAAATAGTGTGAAAGTGAAAATTTTGATGTTTTCTTCTTCTTTACTCTTTTTTATTATTCTTTCCTTTACTTTACTTTGTGTACTTTCTTCCGAATTAATGCCAGTTTCTTCCGAATTAATTGGTGTTTCTTCCGAATCAATGCCGGTTATTTCTAAAATATCATCATCAGTTAATACGCATTGTACGGTTGGGATATCAAAATTTTTGCGTTTTGCATCTTTGCATATCTTAAGATAGCGTCTTTGAATTGAACGACTTGTTAATATCTTATTGTCTTTATATTGTTGCTGATCAAATAATTCTACATCAATACATTGACCAATAATTGCTTTCAAAGCTGATTCATCTAATTTAAGATCATCAGAAAAATCGAAAATGATGTTATCATCCACCGTGATAAAATATCCATTTTCTTTGTATATGGTTGTAAGTAGAAATACATAAACGGCGATGGCCGGCAACCCTGAATTTTTATTTAATCGCCGGATCTTTCTATCATTAAAAAAATCGGTATCAAAAGAAAAATAATCTAATCCACGCTTTACCGGTCTTGCCATAATCAGAATTGTTTAATTATAGTAAAATCCTTTAATCGTTTCAGTTCACGATCAATTATATTATCACGTTGAACTTGCTGCAACTCCTTTAATTCTACGCTTTCAAGCCAAAAAGAAACACCTCCATCGGTAACATCAAAATTAATATCAATTATAAAATGTGATGGTTTTTCACCTTTATAAATAGGAATATTCAAAGCAAACGATAATTTTAAATCATGGTATACACTTTGTTCAAATAGGTGTTTTTTATTGCCTTTAAAATCATTGCCGTTTTCAATTTCCTGGCTAACCTTTACTTTGAATAAATTAAGGTTTTTAACGATCTGCATATTTTCCTCTGAATCTGCAAAATATATTCTATTCATTTTTAACAATGATGCCAATTCTTTTGATCCAAATTTTTTGGATGTATTAATGCCAAACATTTTAAGGTCATTATTAATACTGATCTCACCAATAATGATTGTTGATTCGCTTTCATTGTATTCATCTATACAAAGTTTAATCATTAATTCATTTACTAGAACAATTGATGATTCAAAAGGAAAAATAAAAGGTGTTTGGCATTTACCTTCATACCAATCGGCGGGTGCAGTGATAATGCCGTTATACTTTACCGCATTTTTTAATCTAACAGCTGGAGCTGCACCATGATAAAATGTTAATACACCATTTTCAGGTGCTTGAATTGTTTGCTTTAGGTCCATTAGTTTGATTTTAAAAGTGATTTAATTTTAGTTTGTCTCTCTGATTGTGATAATGGCCGATCATAAACATAATTACCCGATTCATCATACATAGCCATTACTTTTAATTCTTGATGATCGAACCCATATAATATTTGTTGCCGAATTTCATAGCCTGCATTTATTAATGAAAGGGTTTTTGCAAAGTCAATTTTCAATTGCTTCAATCCTACATTACCAATATTTTGAATTGAAATAGTTTTAAATGTTGTAATAGCTTCATTTTCAGGTATTGATTCATTTAATAATTTTTTTATTTTTTTTAATAAATCATTACGTATTGATGTTTTAATACTAATTTCAAAAAGACTATCTTTTAAGTTAATTACTTCATCAGATGTGAAGTTATGACGTACATCCTCAATTGTTTGCAAATAACAATTATCGATTAAAAATTCGGGATCAATAAATTTTGGTATTTCTTTTTTCATGGTAAAATTTTAGATTAACTAATTTGATCTTTTAATAATATCACGGTTATGCAATGCGCTATGAACATATAAAAATGTTGATACCACTTTGCGGCGTTTAGTTTTTTTAAATAATTGTTCAACCTCTGATGGTATTGCATCCGGTGGTGTATTGGTATTGCATTTATTTTTGTTGTTCATGATCTTTTATTGGTAATGGTTGATTTGGAAAATTTATTGCACAATCAATATATGCAGCATATTCCTTTATTTGTTCGTCAGAATAGTCATTTTTAGCACCAATTGATAAAAAATTACTTTTCCAATCCTCAAATGATTTTTCAATGCAACCAATTTGAATATGATTTGGCTGTGATATATTTACAAAATTTTTACTTCCTTGTATCTGTAAAATATGGCCACGAATTACACCGCCACGAATTTCACCATCGTAGATTACACCGCCACTAATTACACCGCCACGAATTACACCGCCACTAATTTCACCGCCACTAATTACACCGCCACTAATTTCACCATCTGCGAAAACAATACCTTCATTAAAAACCCAACCAATGCCTTCGTGTGATAAATTATTTTCACTTTCAATATAACCTCCTAAATCACCTTTTTTAATTTTACCAAAATTTTTTAATGCCTCAATTCTAAATAATGTGCGCCCATAGCGGCGCATTGTGTCATTTTCCAAAAGTTTGTACTTCATTGTTTTTTGATTTTAGTTTTAAAATATTTTCCAAATCACGCTTTGCCGCGTCAACTGTCAATTGTTGTGCATTGATACGATTTTGCTCCTTATCAATAAATTCTTGCAATATCTTTGGATCGGATGATAATTTGTATCCGTTATGTGTAGAACACAGGAAAAATTTCCGTCCATTTGTCAATGGGAAACCGTCTTGCCGGATGTGATAAAGTATTTTGCGCAAACGAGAATCAGCTAATTTAATACCAGCCTTAAGAGTTAATAATTCTATCATTTTACGCCCAGTAATTTCTTTCGTATGGCCAGCCAAATGTCTCTTTAATAAGGCTGTCTTAATAAATGGTAAGACAACAATTTTTTCATGCTCTGTTATTGGATGAGGATCTACATTTACAGATATTTTATTTTTTAACATATCAATTGATTAATTCGTTAAATTCGATAAGATCATTGAAATTAAATTTACCATCAATGCGTATTTTCAATTTTACATACTGGCCATCAAATAATCTTTTACCACGCTTGCAATAATTTCTAATTGTATTGGTATTTACATTTAGTATTTCGGCTGCTTGACTTATTGTTAATGGTGGCACTTTATCAATATATTTTGATAATGGTAACGTTCGTTTTATCGTTTCATCAACGGCATCAGCTATCATACTATTAATTTGCAATTCCGAAATTTGAAAAATTAAACCATTCATTGTTTTTCATTTTAAAATGATGTCTAAATTGCACTTTTGCAATTCAGACATCAGGCCAATCAGCGCCCGCCGACATGGCTATATTTTTAATATTTTCCAATGCTTCTAATTGTGCATTAGTTTTTTGCGTTAATACTTTTATAGCGGTGTTGGCAATTAATTCGGCCGTTCGCTTTGTCTTATGATCACCGCTTATATATCGGTAAACTGTCTTATTGGTAATGCCACAATTTGCAGCCACTTCTGTCCAATTAATAAATTGGTTAAGAACATTATAAATACTTTGAATTTTATTTTGCATTATTGTGTTACCTTAGTGTAAGACATTATGTTATTAACGTGTTTACTATACAAATTTACTACATATTTGCAATATTTATAATATTCAACCAAAATAAATGAGTGATAAAACAATTCCGGACGGTCTGAAATTGTCTAACTATTTGAAAATCAACAATATAACCAGGACCGAGTTCGCTAAAAAAATGCATATATCACGATCAGCTGTATATGCTTATTTTTCAACTATCACGTTAAGCGACGATGTTAAGGCAAAAATTAAAGATTTATTTAATGTTGATTTCGATGAATTAAATATTACGGAAAACACAAAATCTAATCAAAATGATCGTGAAAATTGTCCAGATCAATTAGAAAAATGCCAAAAAATATTGGATGATTATATAGAACGTGAAAAATGGCTGCGGGATCTTATTGATAAATTATCTTAACAATTGTATATTACAGTTAATTAATTTTATACAATGAAAAAAATCATTTGTGTTTTCACCTTATTAATATATTGTTTGAGCGCATACAATCAAGATGAATTAAATCTATTTGTTGGCACTTCAATTTCATCACAACAAAGTGATGTCATATTTTCAAAAACATTAATAGCACCAACAATTGGATTTAATTTATTGTGGCAGATTAAAAATAAATTACACTTTGTTGCAAACGTCCGTTATCAAAACTTTGGCTACTCCAAAGAATTAAGCCACGTTACAATTAAATCATTAAATTGGAATTATGGTCTATCAATCAAGGCAAAAAAAATAAATTATGGGTTTGTAATTTCCTATACCGATCCTCTGGCATTTACGGCATCAGAAATAGAAATTGATAAAACATACAAAGGTGTTAACCTAATGGCAATAACTGATTATAAATTAAAGGATAATTTAAAAATTCATTTAGCATATACTCACGGATTAACCAATATTATTAGTGATACAAAATTCAAAGTTATCACTATTGGCTATTCTTATAATTTAATAACCCCAAAATAAAGTTTTCAAAATAAATTGAAATAATTATGACATTTACTCACTACGTCTTAGGAGGGTTGTTCCTACGGTTTTTAGTTTAAGATTTTACCCACCCCCACCCCAATATTAAATAAGATTTTATTAATCTACCCATTGTTTCATTTTTACAATAATATTTAAAACGATA
>JAJDBR010000281.1 GCA_029261275.1 Nitrospirales bacterium | reverse complement strand
GGCCACTCGTTTCACCGGTTCGATTTCTCGAGGATCTTTTGACAAAACGATCTTGGGATCTTGCAACGTTTCCCCATACTGCGCCGCTCCCATTTCATTCATGTATCCAGCCGGCATCATGACAAATTGATAACGATCGGTGTAAGGATTTGTTTGGCAACCACTAAGGAGCGTACCCAATAGCACCAACCACAAAAATGGACGATTGAACTGCCTGAATACTTTGGATTGAGTCATTTTCTTCCCCTCTGAGAAAAAAGCAAGAAGTTCGAATGCTCGAGTGGTTGGTCTCATGAGCAATGATAGTTCAAGCCTTACGTTCCTTTGGGAGGATCTGGGATACGAATATCTAATTCTTGAATATTCTTATATCGAGTGAGTGCTGGGTTGGTACCTTCGCGTGGACCTACCACTAAGATGGCAAAATCCTGAGGACGGAGGTGTCGTGCTGCTGCTTCCCGAACTTGTGCCACGGTCACTTGTTCAATACCGCGCCTGAAGGTCTTCAACCACGTCGAAGGATACCCATAATATTCATACGTCAAGTATTTGCCCAGTATTTTTGACGGTGAATCCACCGAAAACACAAAGGAATTCAGAATGCTAGCTTTGGCATTTGTCACTTCATCCTCCGTCGGGGGATCAGATACCATCTTACGAGATTCTTCGATGAGGGCATCAATTCCTTTTGCCGTTGTTTGGGTTTTCGTCGACATGGAAAGAATGGCCATCCCTGGATAATCCCATTGAAGTCCAACTCCACCATGAACATCATAAGCCAACCCTTGCTTCGAACGAACATTAGAAAACAGCCGCGCCCCAAATGACCCCGAAAGAATTTGATTGACGATTACTAAGGAATAATAATCAGGATGGTCACGTCGAATTCCCTGATATCCCATGGCAATTTTTGCTTGAGTCATATCATTTTTTTCCACATAAAATACGCCAGCCGGCGTATGCTCTTGAATAAATGCCTTCGAGTCCTTCACTGCTGGACCTCTCGACCAATCCCCGAAGACTTTATTGAGTAAGGCCAGGGCTGTTTTTTTCTGGAAATCTCCCACAAGACCTAGAATTATACGATTGGGATGAACATAGGTTTGATGCCAGCGGACCACATCTTTTTGGGTGATTCCAAAAATGGTGGCATAGGTAGGAACCCAGGTATAGGGAGAACGTTCCCCATACACGAGTTTTTTAAATTCTCGAGAGACAATTTCTCCGGGGTCATCGTTTTGCCGAGCAATACCTGCCAGCACTTGATTCTTCGCAATTTTGAGTTTTTCAGGGGCAAAGACCGGAGTCCGCAAAATATCGCTAAAGACCTCTAAGACCACAGGGAAATCTTCCTTCAAACAACTCATTGATGCCGTCCCTGCCGATCCCCCAATCGCTGTCTCTATCATCGCAGCCTTGCCTTCCAAAAACTCATCCAGTTCATCTCCAGATTGTGTCCTCGTTCCGCCTGTCCGCATCACCGTCCCAGTCAGCGACGCAAGGCCGATTTTATCTTGAGGCTCCAGGCGTGACCCAGTTCTCATAAATGCCGATAGACTCACCAACGGCAATTCATGATCTTCCATCAAGAGCACAACCATTCCATTGTCCAACACAACTCGTTCAGGTTCCGGAATCACTAAATCGGGCAATGGAGGATACTGTAATTCCTCTACCTGTTGTACTTGAGCCAAAACAGGCGAAGTCATGTTCCATAGAATCAAGGATAAAAAACAACTAAGATACAAGATCTGATGAGTTTTCAATCCCACAAACAGCTTCCCTGCCATCATGATTGTCCCTCCCCTACCGAAGCAGAAGCGGGCAAGCCCACACTAGGAGGGGGCACCGTTTCAATCATTCCGACGATACGATTAGTTGGTTGAAATACAGCCTGCGCCACACGTCGAATATCAGCTTTGGTCACATGATCGAACCGGGTTATATACCGGAAGAGCTCCCGCCAATCACCAAACAACATGTGGTAATCCGTCATATGCATCGCCAATCCTAAATTGTTATTGAGTGAGCGGAGAAGACCAGCTTTCGCCCGAGTTCGAAATCGGGCCAGTTCTTCATCCGAGACATTTTCGGTTTTCAGTTTATTGAATTCCTCACGAAGGGCCTCTTGAACAACTTGATTGGATACCCCTCGACCTGGCACTCCATACGCTAACCAGATATGGGGATATTTATCACCAGGATAGGCTCCATAGGCACCTACCGAGACCGCAATCTGCTTATCCCTCACTAAGGACCGGAATAACCGTGAAGTCCGTCCATTCGTTAAGATGTCATCAATGGCATCATAGACCGGTTGATCGACATGTGTCGCTGCAGGCTTATGATAGCCTTCTAAATAGAGCGGCTGTGACGGATCTTGTAAGACAACCGTTTTTTCGGCGATTGATGTTGGTTCAACAGTTCGAAGGGGTGGAGGCGGAGAACCGGCTGGTATCCGCCCAAAATATTTCTCCAGGAGAGGAATCACTTGTCTGGTCTGAATATCTCCCACAATCGCCGTCACCATATTAGAAGGAACATATTGAGCCTGGTAAAACTCCTTCGCATCAGTCATCGTATACGATTGAATATCGCTGGCATATCCAATTACGGGATGGTGATAAGGATGTGCCATAAATGCCGTAGACACAAATTGCTCCAACAGCCGACCAAACGGCTGGCTTTCCGTTCGCAGACGACGCTCTTCCATGACGACATCGCGCTCTTCATAAAATTCCCGAAAGACGGGTTCTAAAAATCGTTCAGATTCTAAATAGGCAAACAGTTCTACTTTGTTCGCTGGCAGTGAGTAAAAATATCCTGTCACATCAGCGCCAGTAAAGGCATTGAGTGCCACGCCGCCTTCTCGCTCAATAATATCGCCAAATTCATTTTTAATGACATATTGTGAGGCCTCTTTTTGCCGTAGCTTAAATAGATCAAATAACGATTGGACTTTTTCAGGATCGGCATTTCGAGACAATTTTTCTGCTTGATAGGCTTGATAGGCCTTTTCCAATGCCACCAATGCGACCTGTTCGGCCTGATAATCTTTCGTTCCTAATCGTGGGGTTCCTTTAAATGCCATATGCTCAAACATGTGGGCCAACCCTGTTTGCCCCGCCCCTTCCTGGGCCGATCCGACATTCACCCTCGTAATAAAGGAGAAAACAGGGGTTACTGGCCGTTCGACGAGAAGAAACGTCCATCCATTTTTTAACCTATGCTCAGTGACATGCTGCTCAAAGGAACCCAGATCTTGGGCATGAACCATGGTGACAGACAGCACCCAGGCTACCATCATAAAAACCATGAATTGCATCTGATACCAGACCCGACAACTGATTCGCATTCAGCACCTTCCTGTTTCAAGGTTCATACACATATATTATCCTACCCAGGATTCGAGAATTGAGGCAAGCAAGAGCCAACACAGCCTGCTCCCTTCCTATTCAATTGAAACCA
>JAJDBR010000029.1 GCA_029261275.1 Nitrospirales bacterium | reverse complement strand
CTTGTAACTCTACTTTTGATCGAATGATGATTGGAACTTGGCTAGCATCGAGGAATGCAACGAGGCATCCATAGAGGAAAGCAACGAGGCACGCAACGAGGAAAGCAACGAGGCATCCAACGAGGAAAGCAACGAGGCACGCAACGAGGAAAGCAACGAGGCATCCAACGAGGAAAGCAACGAGGCATCCAACGAGGAAAGCAACGAGGCACGCAACGAGGCATCCAACGAGGCATCCAACGAGGAAAGCAACGAGGCACGCAACGAGGCACGCAACGAGGCACACAACGAGGCACGCAACGAGGCATCCAACGAGGAAAGCAACGAGGCATCCAACGAGGCATCCAACGCGCAGGACAGAATCGTGGTTCCCAACGGACTATCACAAAAAATAATCTGAGGGGCGGGTGTGTTAATTGCCTGGTAAAACGCCTGCATACATCGTTCGGCAGTACGTTCGTCGGTGTCAGGGATATCCATCCCATACCCGAGCCATTCCTCCTTCACTTCTTCCATCCTACGCCATTGTGCGGCGGTGAGATCCGTAATCATAAATTCCCCCTCCTTTATTTAAAAATCCCCCAACACGCCCACACCACCGCCGCCGCATAGATCACCCGCACGGTGATGGAGGGGTTGTCGTAATGGATGCTCGGTAAACTCATTGGCTCATCCTTCCTCCCCGCCTGTATGCACATTCATAATTTGTTGCCCAATCCATTGCACAATTTGAGGCACCACGGAATTGCCTAATCCTCTAAGGCGGTCCACCCGATGGGATACCCCATAAGCCATTCTGAGAATTCCGGGTTGATCCACTCGTCGTCCGTTCCAGGCACCCCGATTACGTCCAATCGTCTCAGGCAAGACCCGAAAGAACTGTGGACCCTCCGGTGATCCGAGGCTTGCGGGGTAGGCACAAACCCAGTATCTTTCACGGGGGTGTGGCGCCCCAATGGACGACGCCGAAATGCAATCCCACTCCGAGTCATACCCGCATTCGGCCAAGTCCCCAAGAACTCGTCCAAGAGCATGGTTAGCAAGGATACCTGATACGTTTTCCACCAAGACGTAGCGGGGGCGTAATGCGCGAATGAGTCGAGCAAACTCAAACCACAGTCCACTTCTTGTGCCTTCTTTGAGTCCAGCCTGTTTTCCGGCAACGGACAAATCTTGGCATGGAAACCCGCCTGCCAAGAGGTCAACTGGCTCCACGGTTTGAGCGTCCAGAGTTTGCACATCCTCATACTTGGGCACCTCTGGCCAATGCTTCGTGAGGATCTTTCGACACCACGGGTCTTTTTCGCATTGCCATGTGATGGTAAAACCTGCACGCTCCAAGCCAAGATCGATTCCTCCAATACCAGAAAATAACGAGCCAACCCTCAACGTGAGTTGTTCCCCCTCACCCACCGCCACCACAACGCCACCGGAATGGACGCGGTAAAGAGGGCGAGGGGTTCCCAGTTGAGCATCATAAGGCCATCTTGCCTAACAATTTATCCACCGCCTCCTGTGTAGGTTTGGGCATTCGTGTCGCTCCGTCATCCCTCTGCCTTGTCAGGCTTTCGGCTCATATAAAATCCCGAGGATCAACATTATGCCAGCCATCGTGATGAAAAAATGGGCGTCCTCGGCGCTGGCGTTGGCCCCTAACGCATAGAGGCCCACCAACGCCAAAAGGCCAGCAACCAGATACAACACACGGGCGATTCTCATCCCTCCGCCCTCGCCAAGCGGGTCGCATGGAGATTCCACAAATTCCCCATCATATGAAGAAACTGTTCCCGATCGGTGACCGTAAAAATCTTTGGAGCCACCCCCTGATTCCACACAATCACTTCTCCATCTTTAAAGGTCATGATAATTTCCATGTTCATGTGTAGCTCCTGCCTCCTTCAGTTGTTCCCCCTCACCCACCGCCACCACAACGCCACCGGAATCGCGGCAGCAAAGAGAACGAGGGGTTCCCAGTTGAGCATCATGCGGACATCTTTTTCTGGGCCTTCGTCAGGATCGGCCACGCCATCGTCTGCCACCCACACATCACACACCGCCACCCCACCCCCTGTCCGTTATTCGCCCGGACCAATTCCTCAATCAACGCTTCTTGGAGCATGGAAGATCCGCATTTCTGGCAGGCCTCCGGGCGTTTAGCTAACGCGTCCGCCACCGTAGGCACGCGGCACGCGTCCGGAATCCTGGTTTCGATGAGCTTCAATTGGGCCGGGGTGGGCGGAAGCTTGAACCCTCGCTTCTTTGGCGCATGCCCCGGCATATACTTGGTCTCTCGGCTGAGAGACAGAAATGCTTTCCCACAATGCGCACAGATCTGGGGATAGCGCGGTCGGTCGTCCGCATGGCGCACGGTCCCTCGGAGCCCCTTATGCGGGTGATCACCGTTAGGCATATTTTTTCCACACCCAATCTTTCGTCTTGATGAGTTCGCTTTCGGTCATCGCCCCGCGGGACTTTCGAAACTCCCGATACACTTCTCGGTTCACCGTGCCATGGGGCAATTTGTTGCGGCGTTCATAGCTCCGGCACCGCCGTTCAATAGACGCCCGTAACCCCGCCAGGCGTTCGGCCGGCGTTTCAAGAATTTCGTCAAAGCTCGGCCTCGTCACATCGTGGTAGCGTTCCAAGAGTGCATGATCGCGCACCCCCACCACCGACGACCCAATAATCTGGAGTCCGGGATATCGCCCGAGTCCGTCGCCCTCAAACAACTCGCCCATCCGGGTGTCAGCCTCCGTCTCGGGCGCCGCGGCCACTGGCGCACACGCCCGAAATTGATCGCGCGCCATGAGGAGATAGGCGATACATGCGCGAAAAGGCTGGTCGTCCGGGGCATAAATATGGGCTTTCTGTGTCGCATACGGCCCGGCCGCATAATCGACGCGCGTCGCCCGATGCACGACCTGTTCAATCCAGGGCTTCGTCCGGATATGGGTCAGGCAAATCAAGTGGGTGATGGCCGGGACATCCAAACCCTCATAGGCCATCGCCACCGTAATGAGAATGTCGTACCCCCCCGGCCCGGTTCGTTTAAACGCGGCAATGGCCTGGTGGGCGGCGCCCGAGTCATCACTCGTCGCAATGGTGGCGCGTAAGTGTCGATCCGCAAACCACGTCGTGTACCGTTTGGCCTGGTCAATCGTCGCGGCCACGACGAGCATTTTGGCTCTGGGGTTGGTGGACTTCGTCACCTGCCACCCCGCCACGCCCATTTCCAATAATTGCAAAGCGGCGTCGGAATGCAGCGCCGTATACAGCGCCGGCGCCGTCTTGTCCTTCGCGTTGGCTAAACTCTCCACGACATACGATTGCCCGTGCTGCTCCCAGGAGGCCTGACAATCCACGTAATGCACGTCGAGATCAATCACCGCCTCTTCTTGCCACGCCTCGCGTAACCCGTACCGAATCACGGCTTGCGTCTCCGTCTCCTGCCAATCAATGGCCACCCCATCGTCCAGGTAGGTATACGGGACAAACGCAATCGGATTTTGATCCCCACGTTCAAAGGTGCCAGACATCAAGCAGGTTAAGACCGCCTGGTCAACTAAGGGTTGCAGCGCTTCATGCCACAACCCGGATTCTTCAACGTGGTGCGGTTCATCCAACACCAACAGATACCGATGCTTCCGGAATTCCTTTGCATTGATCCGCCGGGTATCGGCGGCGAGCGCTTGGTAGGTCGTGATATAGGCCGCATGCCCGCGCGTGGGATTGGTGATATTTGTTGCACTCATACACTCTAGCCTGTGGCCGATAATATTGCGGTGCGCCGGATCTTGAAACCCTCGGGCGCCTTGGTCTTGGAGGGCCTTCCGGGGCACAATCCAACACAACCGATCAGCGATCGTGGGGATGAGGTGATGGGCAAGAATTTGCGGTAAGAGACTTTTACCTCCTCCCGGCGTCACACCACACAGAATGGTGGTGATCGGCGCCCCCCGCAGAATTCGATCGCAGACGGTCAATAATTCCTGTTGATGGCGGCGAAGACGCATGGCTTACTTTCTAGTACGGTTCCCGTTGTCCATATTGTTAGTCAGCAAAAGGCCCCCCCTTCAATCTCGGCGGTCGTGGTGTGGCTTCCGGCGAAGCCTCCCACCCCGACTATTCACCTCTTTGGCCGGCGGACCCTCCCCCCGACGATTGCGCTCCATCACGGGGTCGTACCGATGGCCACATTGAATGCACCGTAAGAGCAGGGCATCGGGAATGTTTTCTAAGATATCCAACGCGCGCTCCAGAATGAGTAGCCCTTGGCATCGCGGACATGGTGGATTACCCATGCCCCTGCAAGGATCGAATGGCGAGTTGGTCCTGCGCATCCAGGTGTCCCTGAATGGCGGCCGCCGCGGCCTTGGCACAGATCAGGGCCGCATAGACCGAGCCCCTTGCATACAACTCGCGTCCCTCTTGCAACAACGCGTCAATCTCCGAATCGCACATCGGGAAGGAAGGCTCCACAGGTGTGTCCCTTTCTTGAAGAGCCATCAGGTCGCTGATGCCTCAGAATATGGGGTTGAAACAAAGATCTCCGGGACGCGGCCATCCCGTTTCCGCCGCGGAAAGGGCGACCGAAAGGGCTTCCGCACCAAGATGATGCAATGCCGCATAATTTGTTCATACTTGCAGCCATCACACCGATCCGGTTTCGTCGGTATCCCCGCGCCCATTTCCGCAGACGCATAGGTCACCATCGCGGGGATGGCCTTGCCGCAATCCTCACAAATGTTCGTGGTCGACTCCGCCGTGGTGTCAGCCATCACGCTTTGCTCCTTTCCCGGTTTCCTCGACCGGCTCAAACGCCCGTTCCTCCCACGTACCCGTTTGCGGGCTCACCCATGTCATGACAATCGCAAACCAATCGCCATAGATCTGCCCAGCGAGCTTGAGTTTGACCAGGGCATCATCTTCCGCATGAGGTTTCTCTTGACCCCGCCACACCTTTTTCACATCGACCGCTTTCAAAGTGCCATCCCGATGTTCCACAAAGAAATCGGGGATAAACCGGCAGTCTTTGGCCAGCCAGAGAGACAGAGGTTCATGCTTCCAACTGACAACGTCTGGATGCTGAGAGAGATACGCGGCATATTGGGCTTCCGTCTTATTCATACCCGATTTGGGTTGTACGCGGCGCCGCGTTCGACGTGTCCTGATACGACCCAAAACCTTAAAAGCCTCAGTTAATGCTGGGCTGCCGCCTTGAGTGGATGATCGTTTAGCTGGCATGAGGGAACACACTCCATTCAATCTTTGATTGACTCATTTCATGCCCCATCAACAATATTGGAAAAACCCTTCTTCGCTTTCTTCTTCCGCCACACAATCCATCATGATGCGCTTAACTTGTTCCTGGAGAGCCGTATTGTGTTCCAGCACCATCAATTCGGCATGCTCCCAATCTGTCAACTCCGCCACAGCCTTCAGATATTTCATCGCCACGCTTTTGAGCCGCCACTGATGCAGCCGTCGTCCCGTCTGAATATGCGACACCACCCACTTGAGCCCAAAACTGCCTAATTCAAAATCAACCACCAAGTTTCCGCCTGGATGCAAGGCAAGCCCCTTATACGTGAGGGCGAGGACTTCAATACAAATAGGCTTATTCGTAAACCCCTCTGGAATAGGTTCCCCAGCAAAGAGCGACTGTTTTTGTTTATCTATAAATTGTTCACGGCTATCCATTATTCACTCCCTCCTTACCCTTTAAGGCCAATCGTCATCGCCCCATTAACTCCGAATAATTAAAATGTTTTCCAAGGGCCTCATCCACCCCGATCATCTCAGAAGCATCAAATCCTAAGACCCGATCGTTATACAGCAGCACATATTTCGGCACCTGGGCTTTTCCCTCCACAAATAACCGCCCTCTTTCCGTGATGGCCCAAAACCCACTCTCGGCCCCCTGATAGGTCGCTAGTTGAAAATATCCAACCATCTGTAACGCACTAACCCCTGGTTTAATGTTCGCCATTCGGTAAATATCTCTCCCGTGGTGCTTACCACGAAGATTATTGTTCGCATCTAGTCGATATAGAGCGATAAGGGCGCGGCATGGCGTAGAAAAAAACGCGCGTTTGTAACGCTTACAAAACTGGTCACACACCGGACAGTGAGTCCCTTTACTCATTGCCCGTAACCGCTGGTTTTCTTTTCGTAAATGCCCAAGATCACACCTTTCTTGATGCAGGAGGTCGGGCGGTAGAAACAAATCAATTTGGTTAAGTGTGAGTGTGGGCATTCTTATCCTTCTTCCGTATCCCGTCGAGCGCCTCCACCCACTGAGCTTCTTCAACACAGAGAACCCCTGGAAGGTGTCGAAATACATTCTTGGTTTCTCCCACCACAAGGCACGTTTTACCTTCCGCAATCGCGATCCCCAATTCCGTCCAACACCCCCCCTTCGAATGCCCCCGCACAAATAATAGGAACGTATCAGCCTCATGGAGTTGATTGAAATTGCGTTCAGCCCATATCTCTTCAAGGGTCCCCCCAATCAGAAGATCGTCATTTCCCGACATATCCTCATCCGTCAACTGCACCCAGTCACTCGTCACTGTCCACCCCCGCTCTTCCAACACCGGCACGATGGTGCGCAGCCACCAACGTTGATCGAAGGCACTCGCGAGATAGATCTTCATGCGTGCCCCACTCATAAAGGCAACACTTCTTGCCGGAGGCGGTTGACGGCAATCTCACAATATTTCTCTTCGATCTCAATCCCGATAGCTTGTCGGCCTAAATCCTTAGCGGCTCTCAGTGTCGTGCCGGAGCCCATGAAGGGGTCGAGGATGGTTTTCGCTGCACCTGCAATATCAATGCACCATTTAAATAGTTCAATAGGCTTCTGCGTGGGATGGTCTTTACCCTTATAATCTCTACAGGCCAGCGGGTCTCTTGTATAAATTTCAGAGTTGCCGTCCCATGAACACCAAGCCAACTCACACTCAGCAAACGTTCTTTGCCTGAACCCCGCCCCCTTATCCCAAACTAGGTACTTCCGAGTGGCTGGCAATTGAAAGTAGTTCATTCCCCAAATAATCTGGAGACTCCCAGAAGCTAAAACAATGTCAAATGCTTCCCGTGTTGGGATTGCTTCATCCCACTTTAAATCTTTGGAACCTCCCCACTTCTTAATCCCGTACTTCCCAACGCCTGAACTTGCCCCAATCCCATACGGCGGGTCCGTCAGCACTAAATCTACCTTCGGTAAATGCGGTAAAATCTCACGGCAATCCCCGTGATAGATCGTAATGCCCGGCTCTTCGTAGTAAGGTTTTGGGAGGCTCATGCGTGCCCCACCACCCCTGAGGGCGTCGACGGCGTCGTCAAGACCCCACACAGAAAACTGGCTTGCTGGATCGCCACTTGAATGGTGAGCGCCACATCGCCATGCGGAATCCTGCGCACCGTCCCCATGGTCACGCCATCCATTCTCGGGTCCAAGGTCGCCAAGTTTTTCGTGAGCGCTAATTGTGTTTCGAGGACCTGAAACACCTGCTGCACACAGTTCCGCATCGCGTTGACTTCTTCCAACCCAATCACATGGGCAAGCACCATAAAATCTTTCACCTTCTCCACAATATGCGCCCCCCAGTCATTCACTAAACACACCACCACCGTCAGGCGTTCGCCTGAGCCGAGAATAGGTTCGTAATACACTGGCACCCACCAAGTGATACCCTCATCCATGAGTGGTTGGGTCATGACGTAATACTCCATGTAATTGGGAACGCACCATCCGTAGGAGCCCGAGATCCTTCTTTTGTGTGGCCACATCACCACTTTTTAATAACGCACAAATCTTTTTGCCTTTTACACTCTGTGGGTCATGCCCAGTGGTTACCATCGCCATCCCTCGCCAAATTGTGAGCCATTCCTCATGCACGAATCACGTTTCCTGTCTCAACAAACAACATAAAGGTGTCGTAAATAGACCCCTCAGTATTCACTCTCGAGGGCTGCCGTTTCGCCCATTGCGCAAATTCAAAATTCTCCAAGTGCCCCTTGACGGCCTCTTGTAATTTGGGATCCTTTGTTTGAAAATACACCATGGCATTGACCGCGCATTGATGACAGATAAAATCCATACTATCTTCGTTTTTTTGTTGAATGGGAGGGGTAAAAAATTGGTCCGCTTCTTGGCGTTCTTGCGTAACCATCAATTTATGCCGATCACTTCGCTGAACATCCGCCTCTTTCAACATGTCTCGCCAATCCCTCGGAAAAAGCCGCGTGGCCTGGAGGTTAATCACGGCTGACTCCCAATCATGGGCATGGACATGTCGCAGTTTTTGAAAATAGGCCGCAATCTTCCCCTCCGTTAACGTTTCCCCATGGGCTTCAGCAAGGCGAATGAGCCCGTCAGAGCATTCATCAAACGTCATGCGGTTCCTTGTGTGGTGGATGGCGGGCCGGTCGCACCATCAGCAATGAGAGCCTTGGCTTTTGTTTTCATGTCTTGCCAGTTTTGCTCTTTCGCCTCGCCACGATTGTCGTATGTGCCTTCTAAAACTTTATCCAGATTTTTGGGGCCGCACACCCATCCCAAACTAGCCGCCCACCCGGTTTTGCTACGCCCACAAAGATAATCCGAAGAGCGAATTTTCAAGAAATAGGCGTCCCACCACTCCCGATCCCCATGCTCACGAAGGCGTTGGTTGATGGTGGCTTTAATGGTGTCTCCGAGAATTTGGCTCCGAGAAATTCCTGGAATCTCATTCCACATTTTTTGCAACACCCACGGCGTCAGCCGTTCTTGTTCTTGTTCTTGTTCTTGTTCTTGTTCTTGTTCTTGTTCTTGGGTTCCCATACCGTCTAGTGACGGGGTCATGAAACCCTTTGGTGAATAGTTTCGTAACGCTTGGTAAAACACTTTCATAAACCCTTTCCCAAACTCGTTATCAATTCCTTGGAGAAAGGAGTCGAGGTCTTTAAGTGCGCTATCCTTCACAGAGCATTCCGGCATTTCCACAAAATGCCGCGCCCACCCCTTCACTTGATTGCTATTGTCTGGTGGATTATGGAAGAGCGCATTAGGTAACCAAATAAGCCGGGTGTCTTGGTCGAAATACGCCATCCCCTTCTCAAGAATTTCTTGTAATTTGGCTTTGGTGGATTGAAGAGGCCATGTAAATTGTTCGGACATACTGTAGAGGCTAATGCAGTACAACCCAGGCAGGATGCGGGTATGTTCGTTGGTCAACAGGTAAACCCATAAGTCCCGTGCGTTCGGCTGTGGACGTGATAACGATTTATATTTTTTATCGCCCCACATTTGTACGCTAATTTTTCTATAGATGGGGCCTGGGCTTTTTGGCACGAACCCTCCTTGGTTCAATTAAAGAAAAAATTTAGGGCGTAGGAGGGGCTACCGGGCAACCCAATGGAGCAATGTGGCGGACCTGGTCTTATACAGGAGGCCAAACATCAGATTGGCCGGCCACGCCTCCTACACCGAGATGACCTCGCACATGATATTCATAGATCTGCGTCCCCTCGCGATATCGCTGCTCAAGGACCGCACAACTCGTTGCCTCTTGAAGAAAATTCGTCAACTCTACCCCAATCTGCGCATACGAAACCGTCACACCAAATCGTTTGTCGATCGCCGCTTGAATCTCCATCACCGCCATCCACCCGCCATGGGCGAGCAGGACGGCCAGGATAGACCCCACCAAACCCGTGATGGGTTCAGTCTTCGCGGCATCAAATAACGGGAGCGGGTCCTCAGGGAGCGGTGGGGGTTGTTGATATTCTTTACTCATTCCAAGACCTCTACGGTGGAGCCGGTTGGACCGGGGGTCACCACAATGCGTGAGCCCAACGAATCTTTCAGCTCCTCATCATGGGTAATGACTAAGACGAGCGGATATTCCTCTTCAAGCCACGCCAAACAACGGCGCATGCGCTGCACCCCATCAACATCTAACGGGGCAAACGCTTCATCCATAATGAGGGTTTGAATCTTGGACCCCGATCGTGTCGAGATGAGCTTGGACAGCCCTAAGCGCAACGCCAGGTCCAGCCGCATGCGTTCCCCACCCGAGAACGCCTCATACGGTCGCTCGCCCACCTGATCACGGACAATGATATCGACGGTATCCACAAGCTCTTCGGTCGACTTCAAGGTTTTTTGTGTATCAATCCGCAGGGTCATGCCTGACGAACTAATCGTTTCGAGGACGCGATTGGCTTCGTGTTCTAAGACCGGCAAGGCATTTTCTAGGAGAAGGATCGGCACACGTTTATAGGCGTCCGTGAGCCACGCAAGGTGCTGGACGTCATTTCGCAGGGTATCCCGTTGCTTCTTTATATCTTGCAAGTTGGATTCAGCCTGCACTGTCTGGTTAATGGTGGCCTGGAGCGCTGCGTGTTGGGCGGTCAATGTCGACGTCCTCTTCTCTACGCTCTGAAGGGAGAGTTCGTATCCTTGGAGGGACCGCGCCTCCTTTTCCACCTCCTGTGTGAGGCGCTGACAGGCCACGACGCTCTCCTGAAGTGTGGCAAGCTCCTGTTTGGCCTTCGTGAGTTCCTGCTCTTTCGCCTGAAGATCGGCTCGGAGTCCATCGAGGCTAGCTTTCGCGTGTTGCACTTTGGGTAGGTCTTCAATAGATTGCCGGAGAGAGGCGATGGTGCGTTCACTCTCCCGTAACCCGCCATCATGGATCTCCACTTTTTCCCATGCCCCTGTTCGCCGCTCTCGACACGCCTCTTCATTCAGCGCTCGAATCTCGGCATCGAGAACAGTCATGTTCTTGGCAATCCCCTCGATGTCTTCACGGGTCGTGGATAGGTTAGCTTGGAATTGTGGAAGTTCGGTTTGAGCTTTCTTGAGATAGGCCATATCTGGGAGCGATACACGGCATTCGGTGATCTGAGCCGCCAGGCCCTTGGCTTTCGTTCGCAATCTTTCAAGTTCTTGATTCGCCTCCTTCCAGGCTTTTTCCAATGAAAGGACGTCAAAGGCATCACGAGTATTGAGTAATCGCTTCGCTTCGAATTCATGGCTGGTGGCATTAAATGGAGCGAGAGCGCGAATCTGATCAGAATCAACAAGCCGTGTCTTTCGTTGATCACGAAGCGGTGGCAGGTCTTCCTCGTTGACTCGAGTGGCTTCTTTCGTAAACCCACACTGCCGTTGCAAATCAGTTGTACATGGGACAGTGGGAAGAATACTCACTTGCCGCTCCGCCGACCTGATTCGCTCTTCAAGCCGTCGTGTTTCCTCCACATACGCCACAACCCATTGATCCGTTAAGCTGATGGCCTTGTCTCGTTCAGCAATGGCCCCGTTGTACCTCTCAGTAATCTCTTGGTATTTGCCTTGATTGGCCTCATGCATACTGTGAGCAAAGATCTCCATCTTGCTAGCTTCCTCAATCGCTTGATCGTTGGCTTTCGCATCATCTTCCAAAATATGAAGACTAATAGCCTGCCCAGTACGATCTTCATTTTGCTTAATAACCTGCTCGTACTCTGTGATTCGAGCGAGAAGATGGGCTTGCCCTGTTTCTAATGATGCCCGTTTATTCGTGAGTGCAGATTCATGGGAACGAAGACCAGCGATGCCCGTCTGGGCAACCTGAAGGGCTTCATCAGCTTCACGATAGGCCTGAGCGACCACCTCACGTTCCCCCTGCCTTACCGTCTGATTCTTTAGTGCCACTTCGAGATCATTTTTTTTCTGAAGGAGTGCCGGTTCATTAACAGCCAAGATTTCATATTCGTTGATCGTCTTCTTTCTGGCTTCAATGTTGAGCTGAAGGAGATGTATTTGCGTGGTTAAATACGATTGATCCTGACCCTGGACCGTCGCCTGCTTCGCTTCAAGTTGCGCCGCCAATTTGGCATGTACGGCGATGGCCGTGGTGAGGGCACGCTTCATCTGCTCGTGGGCGGACCGGGTCTCTACTAATTGCGCGTCGACGATGTGCAGCTCCTGTTTGGCGTGGCGATAGCGCTCAACCTGTTGCTCACACTCCCCGACGCGGGTGGCGAGTTGTTCGAGTTCTCCCTCAGCTCGGCTCCCTAACTGTCGCGAGGAGACGGCATAGTCTGCGTACTTCGAGATGCCCAATAACTCACAAAGCAACGCCCGGCGTTGGGAGGGTGTGGCTTTACTGACCTGATCAAATTGGCCCTGCACCAGGAAATTGGTCGACGTGCAGAGCTCATACGTGGCTTGGAGAAGGGCGTTAATGGAGGCTTGGGTCTCTCGCACCGACTTCCCGCCCATGGGCTTCCACCCCTCCCCGTTTTGGATCTGCAATTGCAGATCACTCTTTCCGGCTTGTGTGCGAATCGAGCGAGTCCGGATCACGCGGTACCGTTGACTGTTGAGCCAAAACGTCAACGTCACGGCCATCTCGGTTTCGCCGAGCTTAATCATGTTGTCGGGATTGGTCCGGCATTTCCCCCATAAGCACCAGAGCGGGGCATCTAACAGAAGGGTCGATTTTCCGGCACCATTTGGCCCACTGACCGTCGCCGCCCTGACGTTGTGCAAGGCCAGACGGCCACCGGCAAAGCTGCCAAAATGCTGAAGTCCGATTTCCTCAATTCTCATGACGCCACCCCTTGCACCACCCGATGCTTCTCCATCACCGCCGCCACGGCCTCCTCTGGCGCCACAGTGCGGACGGCTCGTTCAATCGCCGCCTCTTCCGGCAACAAGGGGGTCATGCCGGCATCGCGCATGCGGTCGTCCGCCGCCTTCACAGTAATCGCGCTTTGGGTAAAGGGATGGGTTTCTTCAAACGTGGCAATAGCCAAGCGGGCTTCAGGATAGAACCCCTCCGAGACTTCTCCGACGATGCGATACACGCACTCTGCGTTGTAGAGACTCAGATCGTCTAAGATCCGATTTAAGACGGTGGCCGTTTCCGGCAGCATAGCCTCCGGTAAGGGCTTGAACGCCGCGGCGGCTTTCTCCCCCATCAAGTCTTCAATATGGAGATCAATGAATTTTCGGGAATGTGGATTTGGGATGTGGGTCACGACCGGGGGCTGGTCCCTTTCAACCTCAACCAGGCACCAGCCTTTCACTTCATCTTTTTCATTGAAGGACTGGCAGAGCAAGGACCCAGAGTAATAGGCATTGGGCGCAAGCTGCTGGAATTTATGCACATGGTTTAAGGCAACGTAGTCATAGCCGTCCACGGCATCCACGGGAATCATGAGATCATGAGCAATCGAGCGAGGTTGTTCACCGATGGAGGCCGTACTCACCGTGCCATGTCCCAGAAAAATATTGGGCGCGGTGGGATGGAGCCCAGCATTCATCCCTTCAACGACGAGTCGAATGGACTGATTCATGTCAGCCATCACCGCCTCAGGTGAAACTGTTTCGAATTGCTTGCCGCTGAACTGACCCAGTTCATTACGGATTGGCTGGCCGTTTTCTTCGAGATGAGAACTTTCCGTATAGTAAGCGGCCTGAAACCGTCCCTTGGAAGGATATGGAAAACCAGCCACGCAGACTGTTCCGCTTGCAGTTTGAATCAACGCCCGATCTGGCGACGTCATAATATGAAGTTGATGGGGTGTATTGGCCTTGAGGTGTGCTTTACTCAGAGACCGCAATGGCTCTAAGGCTGTGGCAGATGTGGCGTTCACATTCATGTCGTGATTGCCAAGAATCATCACGACGGATAACCGATCAAGTAGACCAAGAATGAATTCACTGATCAGTGCATATTCAGCCGGTGTCGGCTTGGAGGTATCAAAAACATCCCCACCAATTAATGCGAGATCGCAAGGGTTGTCATTCTCCCACGCTAAAATCGCGTTCAGGCTCTTCCTGCAATCTTCAAGAGCGACGGAATAGCCAGTCGATGGATCTACCAAAAGTTTGCCGGCGTAAGCGCCGAGGCTTTTAGGATGCAGATCTCCGCAATGCAAGAATCTGAACTTCATGATCGGCCTCCTTTCCCAAACAGATCCCCTGTTGGGGCAGGATTCGACATGTCAAGAAGGATGACGACCGTGCCGCGCAATTGTTCCTTCGTCCACTTCGTCATATCTGCCGACGCCAAAGGCATGGGATATTTCGTGCGTTTGGCCAGGTCGAGAATCATTCTGATTTGCTGTCCTTGATCGCAATTACCAAAATCCGCCAGCGCGGATTCCTTCGACTGTGGCATGGACGGCGGAGGATCTTCCGCCACCGTTGAGGCTCGCGCGTCGATAATGGTTTCATCCGCGTGAGGTGGGACATGAGCCGGATGTGGAGTGCTAGGCGAAGCCGGCGATGGTGGCGCGCCAAACAATTGATCATAGGCCCGTTCCGCCTGTGGGCGTTGCAGGCCCGGGAGTGGCACCATCCGCACATCAACAAAAGGCTTGGCTAATTCTTGCGGAGTAAAGCTCGTGCGGATCCCCTTTGAGCGAATCGCCCGAAGCATCGCCCCCGTCTCAGCAAGCTCCACCATGAACAAACGCTTCTTCGACATGTCGCTTTGTACTTGTTCCCGAATAAATTCCGTGGCATATCCGCCCTGAATGGCCTCTTTCCACTTTCTCGGGACATCATTGGCATACGGTCCCTGCAATTTTTTTTCATAGGCCTTAGCCTGCGTGGTTTTCGTGAGAATTAAATCATCCTGAATGGCCCCAAGATCAATGTGCTTCTCGCCAGCAAGCGTCGTGCGCTTCCCCAAATAATCTTCGATGTAGCCAACCTTTTTATACGAACACTTCATGGGGTCGCGGCCATCATCTGTCCGGCGGGACAACGACTCATCCCAGGAGATCCCCAGCGTCCCACTAATTTTCATAAGCCCAATTTTCGACAGCTCTAACTGATCCGGACGTCCGGGATTGTTGCCTTTTCCCTCCCATCCCTTCTCTTTGACATACACTTCCTTGGCGTGAGGATCGGCGGAAATCTTGACGGCTACGACTTTGGGATAAAAATGTGGTGGGGGGTCTGTGACTTCAAGGGGACACAGCACATGGGCCCCCTTGGCCAGAAAGCCGTCCAGGTCAGCTTTCGCTTTATCGATTAAGGCCGGGAGTTGCGTCGACGGATCCTGGCCTGGATCAGCGGACGGTGGTAACGGGTTGGATACTGTGGGATTCATGGTCATAAGGTTGCTCCTCCCTATGAAGGGTGAATAAAAGTTCGGTGAACCGCGCTCGGCGAAACACCATGGTGCTGATCTGTCGGCGAATACCGGCCGTGCGCCGCGCCAGACAGGGGCCACACAACACGGCATACCGAGTGGCATCAATCGGCACGAGAAACGGATGCGAGCCATGCGGCCCCGGGCCCAGACAGGGCTGGCTCGGCCTCATCTCCCACACAAGCCGCCCGGCGAGAAGCAGGACAGTGAGCAGGATCAGGGCCGGCAGGAGGACGGTCATCGACTCCCCTCCCTGTTGAGGGTTCGTGGTCCCTGCACAGTTGCAGCGCATGGCCCAAGAATACTGCGACGAAAAACGATAGGACGGTCCAGGCAAGAAGCCCCAAGAAGATGGCCATAATTCCCCTCGTTCCATGGTGGTGGTGCCAAAAGGACGCAATTGTTGACAGGCGTCTTCATTTGTTTACAGACCCCGAGTCTTGTTGACGAAAAAATACATTGTCAGCGCTAGCCTCGGGTTTTCTCGTTTGATAAAACTGCACATGGCCCTGGCGCAGGCGGCTCATCACCTCATGCGGCCCCACCGAGGCCAAGAGTTCAAGCACCCGTTCCTGAAATGTCTGGCGCTGAGAATGGGTACAGATAATGGGCGTTCGCGGCGCCATTGACGCTGCGTCAAAGCCCACAGCCTCCTCGCTGGACGAAGCAGACGGGGAATGTTCCAATGCGTGGTAGGCCCGAGAAAAGCCGACCGCCTTCAACAGCTCATTGCCCTGCAACAGCATGAGTTGCTCGGTGGCCACATTCCTCATCCAGGTCCCCGGCTTCCCCATGTTGAGACGGGCGAGGGTCAGCTCCAGGGTGGTTTTCAGATAGGCCGGCCACCGATAGCTTTGTATTTGATCGGGAATGGACATAGGGGTTAATGGGTGATTTCCGTGAAAGGCGTAAGGTAGATGCCCAGGTTGATGACAATATTCATGTGGCGGTCTTTTCCAATTGACGGTTGCGTTCACGCTCAATCATCATTTCCAGGCCGACCTTTAAAGATCGGCGCTGTGTTTCACAGGAGGCCTCAAACCAATCCTTTAGGTCGCTATCAATCCAAGCGAAGAGAGACTTTTCCCCTTTTTCGTTTGCTTCTTGGGCTCTGGTTTTTCTAGGAGAATTTTTCATTGGTCAGAATGCCTTAATTAAAAATAAGTTTAAAACCTAATAAAACAGTTATAAACATAATATTTGCTATTGTCAAGACCCTTCATTACATTTATTTCCTATGGCCAGGCCTAGAAAAGCTGAGAGTGATAAAAGCAAGCCAGACAGCGTAAGTTTGACGCCTCAGGCTCAAGCGGCTTTGGAGAGGTTTCTAAGGGACTATCCGAATCGCAATAAAAGCGACATCATGAATGCAGCCCTGTTATTTTTAGACGAACAAGCCATATTGGGTCTGGACGCAAACTGTCGGCCTAATGATCCAGAAGTCTATAAGGATGTTTTATTGAAAATTGCCAAGGATGGCTCGCCGCCGGGGAACCCCCCCAAGCAAGCCATGAATAGGCGTTAAGGATCCGGCAACTACCCCCCAAGTTGATCGGGTCGACGATGCAGACACAGGGGTTCTGAGTTGGGCGCCGGCGCACATTGCTAGGCTGCGCCGCGAAGGGGTGCTCCCTGACGTCGTGATACGGCTCTATATGGTTTGCGATCAGGACGGAGATCCGACGGATTGGTCGTTATGCCCCAACCTGAATCTTAAAGGCACGCACATCGAGCAATTGTGCCAGGCTATCAATCGATGGGACATGCAACTACTCCAAATCACCTCGCGAGTGACGATTGGCTGGGTCACGTATGCTGGAAGAACCGTGCTGGAGCCATGCTGCGAGGCGCCAGCCGAGGAAGTGGAGGGAAAATTATGGGAACAGGGAGGGTGAAAGGATGAGACGTATGCTCATGTCGTTCGTCATACTCTTGAGTGCCTTTTTGCCTGGGATGGTGAGTGGCCAGGAGACAGCCAGCGACGTGCGAGACAACTACGAGCTCGCGTTTGATTTGACTACCAACCAATGGCAAGCGCAAGGCTTTTACCGAGATCCCAGTGGTCTTACGGGTCGGCTAATCTATTTTGCCGGAGGGTATCACCAAAATCTTAATGCCCATCAAGCCGCGGTGGCCATTCTCCCCGGCCAACCCTCCACGCAATATATTGCCGTGATGGAGACGTCGAATAATTATGCTGATCGGGTGCCGTGGATGTTTTGCGTGGTCAAAGTCCTGGGGACGACCACCATCAGTCAAGGCTCATACCTGCGGCAAGTCCCCCACCTGGAAGAGGTTGAATGCGCCCCCCAACTCACATCAAAAGAGCATTTCGCGCAAGAAAAAGCCCGAGAGGCGAAGCTTCGACCGCCTAAGAAACATGCACCAGAGCCATCCAGGCCATACGCCCACACCCCCGAAAATGACAAAGCCGTCCGTGCCAAACAAAGGGAAAGTCTTCGCCAGCGATTTTTCTGGTATAACCTAGAGCGTCCCATAAAAGACCGATACTTACTGATGGTTGAGAGCGCTGTTGCCGAACGCTGGCATACTTCCATGAAGGGCCTGAAGTCTGATAGCGCTACAGCCAAATTCCGTATCGATAAAACCGGTGAAATTTCCAACATTGAGATTACAGATAGTACCGGCAATCCACAGCATGATGCCTTGGCCAAAGAAGCGATACGCTCGGTGAATCCTCTTCCGCCATTTCATGAAGACATGACGGAGGAAGAATTACGGGTGACGTTTAAATTCCAATGAAAACGGCGGCGTTCCCATGACCGACCTCACCCCCACGCCCTCGGCTCCCCCGGCCGTCCAACCCGACCCTGGGCATCGTGCCGTGCGGCTCACGCTCTTGATTCCCCAAGCGGCCATCATGAAAAAATGTACCCTGCCAACCATTGCCGACCCCTGGCAAAGCCATGAAGACGAAAACGATACCTGGGTGTATCGGTTCATGCTCGAGAGTCGCGACGAAGTCGACGCGGCCACCAAACTCGTCTATGCCTGGGGCTTGAAGCTGGAACGGGTTCTCATCTTAGGATGGGGAGTGCGGCTGTCTCGCAACTATGTCGGATCGGTCCTGACCTGTTTACAACAAAGCTACGAAGCTCAAGACTATCGCGCCCATTGCTGGACCGGCGGACGCGCCCACACGATTGAAAATGAGGCGGAACGGATTACCTATACGGTGCATTTGGGTACAAACCGACCCGCGACAAAAACGGTCGAGAATGCGAATGGCGACATCGTCCCGGATCCGGCCAAAGCCCCTATTTTTATGCATCCGTGCCGCTATGCGCAACGCTGGGAACATTTCACCACGATGCACCCCGTCAACATCCGCGCACAAATTGAAGCCACCCTGGTCTATAAGGATTGCCGCTGGTGTCCACGACTCGACGACTTGGATAGCTGGGAGCAGGAGATGTGGGGCCGACAACGCCACGATCCCTTTGGCCCGATCGCTCCCACCGAGAGTCGCTAAGGCCGACCTCTCACGCGCTCTGTCCTCTCTGCTCAGTCACTTTGGCCTTCAACGCCGCTTTCCCCCCTGGCACTAATTCGGCGATCGCCCGCAGGAGCGCATTTTCCTTTTTGGCGAGCTCGGCGTCCACATCCAAACCTGGCGGGACGTGGGGCACCCAAGCGCTCCCATCCCACATGTCGCGGCCGTGCGCCGGAGGGGACGGGACCTCCACGGCATTCTGCACCGTAGGCCCTGGTTCCTCGATAATCGGCGGGCGAGGCCGGCCCATCTCATCTTGGCCGCCGTCACGCTGGATACCCGTGAACGCGCCCAAGTAGTTGCCTTGACTATCTACGAAATGTTTAGTTGGTAGCACGATATTTTCCATGGTTTCCCCCTGTTAAGGATCAGCCCGAATCTCAATTTTCCAATTCGCTGGCGTGAGCGTGACGTTCGCCCCGATCGTCGCGCTCCTGCGAAATGCCCCCAGACCATCCGTGCCGATGGTGCAATAGACATTCGTATCGTCCCATGACACGCTCACCCCGTCATTGGCAATCGTCGTGGCATTTCTATCTAGCCGCATTTCGTCATCGACCGCAAACCCAAATTCCGTCGTGATACAGACTCCCACCGCCCAAGCAGCGCTCGGTTCCACGCTAAACCCGTGGGCCACAGTTAAGGTCGTGCCCGCAACCACGGTCTGTTGCGTGCTGTTATAGCGCGGGGAATTCGCATCATGGCGAATGGTGGCGTTATTTTTGAGCAAGTTTGTGCATTGAATATCCAACGTCCCCTGACCGACCGTCCCCGTTCCGCCGCTCGCCACTAGCCTAGAGTCATAGTTAATGGCGGTGGCCCCCGAATGAAAATCAATGAGTGGGCTCGAGGCCACCCCGTCAATCCTGCCAATTTCAATCCCTGATCCCCCGGCCCCTTCCAGGGCGAGGATCGCCCCGCTGTCTGGAGGATCGATGAACAACGTGCCTGACATCGTATCGCCAGTCCGCGCCACGGAGTTCAGGGCGCCACTGTTGGTTCGCAGATCAATAACGTTCCCACTCGTAATGACCGTCACGCCGGTCGTGCGAGCGACCCGCGCAATCGGGACCGCCCAGACCAAGCCATTGAGAGTGACGAGCGAGGCTTGGTGGGTCTCGCTGCCGTTTCCGGCAATAAACAGCCCACCATCATCAGGGTCGGCCGCAAATTGGATGGCCGTCGGGTTGGCGGCCCCACCTTGCGCCAACACCGTCGGGTCATTCATGCCCTGGGGGAACCCCGTGAAATCCACATCACTGATGACGCGAATACGATATTGAAGCTGGATCCGACGACGAATCTCAAAGTCAACTTCGTTGATATCGTCCGCGACATGAGTGCCCCCATATTGCACGTTGCCATATTTATAGACCGTCGTCGTCGAGGGCTTGGCGGTGGAGACGGGGATCGTGGGGGTGCTCCCCGGCACTTCCGCCAGCCACGCTTCCAAGAACACCAAATCATCATGGGTGCCCGCCCCGGGAGGACTGTTGAGCGTAATCACATTCTCGGTGTCCGAGTCCAGATTCGCGCCCACCACATGAATCGGCAATCCCGACAAGAGAGCCTTGCTGCTATCCATTCGGAAGGTATTCGCGGGGTAGGCGCCGGAGAAATTCATGGCCCCTGCCCGGTACCACCCCGACGGGCCTTGGGCCCGTGCGTTTTCCCGGACCAACATCATCTGGAGGACTTCGGAAATGTCCAGCTCTTTCGAGGATGCCGGGACTGTCCCCCACACCCCGCCTACCATTCCTGTTTGCAAAATACTTTCTTCGGCCAACGGGTCAGCCGCATCAATGCTCCACGGATTTTTCGTTTTCTCCCACGGCATAGCTCTACTCCTTCGTTATGGCACCACAAAACCCATAAAAATCGCTTCCGTTCCGGCGGCCCGATGCTTCTTGATCACCTTTAGGACATCCTCGATCGTGGACGGCAAGACGTCCGGTTGGACCTGGAACGTATACGTGGCCGTATCGCTGGCTCCCCCTAAATCGGGGGACGTCAGTTGCCCATTCAGGACATGCGTCGCCCCAGGCGTCAGTTCGTTCAAGAACAAGATATGCGGCAAGAGGGTCTGGACATTCTCCAGCGTATAGGCAAAGGATTCCCCCGCCTGAAGATCCATCCAGACACCAACGGCTCCTTCGACGTAGGGCGGCGCAATCCCTAGCCGCACCGCCAGGTCTTCGACGTCTCCTGGGATCCATCCCTCGGCCACATGGCCATTGAGGACTTGAGGAGGCCGACCCGCGGGGACCACAAATTGGTTCGTCATCATCACCTGTGGCCAGAGATCCCTCACCACCATCGTCACGCCCAAGGTCTTTTCCACAATATCGACAAGGGCGTCAGGTTGTGGACGTTGCCGGACGGTTTCTTCAATGATGCGGGCGCTATAGGCCGTGTCGGCCTCATGCAGACTCGAGCGAGTCGGACCAAACACGGTCCCCCAATACTCCAACCAATCCTCTGACGCCGTCGGAATCGTTAATTGCGCCGTGGCATGTTCGATGTCTTTTCCCAGGACGCGTAGTTGTTCGGCCACGGTGCCGAGCAACGCATCGAGGAAGGGACTGGACGTTTTCCCGTACACCCGCCCGAGGTTGCCTTTGAGTTTTTCAATCGTGGCCATTAGCTGATCGTCACCGTGCCGAGAATAATGCGTTCCCCGGTTTGCGGGGTAACATCCCCCGTGGGACTCTCGAGAACGGCGGTGCTCACACCCACGGTCGTGAGAATCGTCGCCGAGAGCCGTTCCCAATCCAGCGGTTGAGGGTCATCGGGGGTCTGAATGCCCAACCCGGTGAAATATTGACTAATGGAATCCTGCACGGCTTGAAAGGTGGTAGCTTGATCCGCCCCTGGGGTTAGCGTCACCGTGGTCGTTACCGGCACAATGACACTCGTCACCGACACCACATTGACGGTGACACCGGCCGCTCGATACCCGACCGTCTTGACCTCTCCGACCGTAAACCCATCAATAATTTTTTGCGTTTCAGCAATCAGCTCAACGGAGGCCACGCCCGACCCATTATCGATATAGACCTCCACCACGCACCGGGGTCCGTCCCCCGTTAAGTATGGCTCCACGAGTTTGGCTTGGCGAACAGATTCAAGGATGGCCTCCGATTGGCCATCCACCAGTTGCGCCGTGAGCGCCCCCGCTTCCACTCCACCAATCGTTGTCCTCGCCAGCCCTTCGATAAAGGCCCGAAACCGTTCCGCCCGGGCCTCGCGGGATTCTTCGTCGACCCCGCCTGTCGTCGCCGCGCTATTGGTGACGGCTTCGATCCCGGGAAGGGCGCTATTTAACACGGTAATCGACCCCGCGTTCACATTCCCCCCGGTCCCCGGCTGCGTGGCAATGATGCTCGCAATAATACCCATCTGCCCCGTCAGGAGGGTGACGTCGGCCACGGTTTGAAAGGTAACCAGCTCATTCGTGGACACAATCGTGCCGGCCGGGATGAGGTAATCTTGATCCGCAGTGGTACTCCGGCTAAACGTCACCACGCCGGCGGCCGTCGTGGAGGGCTGTCGTCCGAAATCGAAACTTTCATACGCACTATCCGGGATGGCCTGCTCTAAGGCATCGACCATCCGAAAATAGAATTCCTCGAGCTCCATGCCCCACGCTTCAAAAAGGGTCCGATTGACGGAGCCAATATTCGCGTCAGTCACCTCCTTCTGAACCGACACCATCCAGTTCAGCATTGAGGCGACAGCTTGATCGAAATGTTTAATCTTAAACGGAACGGGAATGGCCATTAGACTGCCTGCCTCTCCAGTACAAGGTTAAGGGGGACCGAATCCTGTTGCCCGATAATAGTCGCCTGAACCGTGACGGCCACATGGTCGAAATCTTCACGAATGCGCACGTTCTGTACCGCACTGATTCGAGGGTCGCCGAGCAGCGTTTGTCGTATTTCATGTCGCAGCGCCGCTTGCATGAGGGCGTCATGGGGTTGGCCAATATACTGTTCGATGTTGGACCCATACTCCGGGTGATACGCCAACTCCCCTTTCCGGGTCTGCAACCGATGCGTGAGCGCCTGCAATAAATTGGGAAGCCCGGCTTGAATTTTCCAATCCCCCGAGCTTTTGGACACGCCCAACTCCCCAGCCTCGCCCAACGTTAAATCTTTCCCTAGCAAAATGGCATATTGATCAATCGGGCCGGTGGTTTCGACGGAGGCTTCCCGAATGGCGGGATCCCGGACATTGCCAGGAATCAGCAACGTATCGCCTAAGCCCAAGACCCGAGGCGTCGTGGAGGGCCCGCGGCCATCGAGATACGGGTAGGCGAGGTTGTTCAGCCGGACCAAGATCCACCATTGATCCGCCTGTCCGAGCTCGCGACGCGCGACCTGATGAATGGTGTCCCCAGCTTGAATCATGTAGCGCTTCAGTTGTGTGGCCATTAGGCGGTAATCACTTTCGGGGTTTGTACATGCGGCTCCCACGACAACCCTTGGAGATTCGGGAACGATGTCGAACACCCGCTTTGCTGGAACAGATCCAGCACGCCTTGGAGGCTGGTTCGCAAATCACGGCCAAACAGATAGGGAAAGGCCAGGACGGATTGGACGGCACACAGATAATTGTTGAGGCCGCGTTTGATCCCCCGCAATTGCTGCCCGCCCGTGGAGAGCACCCGGAGTTGATACATCGCGGACTGGACCGACCCCATTCCTTTTCGCATCTGCCCGACGGTCTTCGACACCGTGCCCAAGCCGAGATCAATCGAGCCCTTCGTCCCTTGCGCCACCTCGCCCAAGTCACCGCCCAGCCCCGAGACGGGCTGAATTGTGCTGGTGAAAAAGGCACTGGCCGTAGTGAAGGTCGGCACCTGACTGAGATCGCCCGGCGCAGCACTTTGCAAGGTGGCCACCGCACTCGTCCCTGATTGCTTGAGGGTCGCAATCTTGTCGGCCGAGAACACGGCCAGAATATGATCATCGCCCGCGCCCCCTGAGACGGCACCAGCCATGGAATCGAAGGACGCAGCCCATCCGGCTTGCAGATTCCCCACATCGAGGCGACCCTTGCAGCCCGCCCCGCCCCCTAAGAGCCGAGACTCCTGCATGCTCATGGTCATCGCGCTTTCGAGTGACGGGCTCACCGGACCGAGCGCCTTGGCTTCGGCCAGGGTGGTCGCTAAGTCCGTTTCCGTCGTCGTCGCGAGCCCCAACAACGACTCCCGTTGCTGAAGCGCAGAGGCCGGTTCAGAGAACTGCACGGCATTGCCACATCGCATCAAGTCGTGGATGGGCGCCATGAGCCCGGGCGCCGTCTTTTCCAACACGGCGAGGCCGGCAATGGCCCCTTCCAGCACGGTCTTGTGGGCATCAATCGCGCGAGCAATGGCCGCTTGACGGGCGGCCCCGCCCAACAAAGCCTGCCCGATGGGATCCAGTTGGCGGGCGGTAGAACGCACCCGTAAATCCTGAAGGCCGGTAAATTTAAAATCGTATTTGATCGTGGGGTTATGGCTAATGTTGCGATGCTTTGTGGGAAGGCCGTCAGGCTGAATGACCCAGGCATCGTCATCCCAGGTATCAATGAATTCCAAACGGAGAAGCTGAGTCAACGCTTGGCCTGTCGACGCCTGAATGGCCCGTCGTCGATTTTCCTGGAAATATTCTTCGATCAAATCCGCAAAGGCATGGTACCCACTATAGCCATCCAAGACCGCGTCCGGCCCGACCACCCCGAACGCGGGTTTCGCTTGGAAGCCCATGGTGCCCCGGAGCGTCCATTTCGGCAGCCCCATCCCAAAATCATCCACCCACCAATCATGAGGGGTTTGATTCACGGTGGAACGGGCCGCATGTTCTTTTACGAGCTCTTCTGGATTCAAGAGCAAAGTCAGTTCGCCGGTCATCTCCAGCACTTCCCCATTTCTGGTCACATTGAACTTCCACGGAACGCCGGTCGCTTCCATTAACCGAAATAAATAGATCCGATTGGCCCCCGCCCCTTTGGTGAAATCCGTTTCCATTAGGTCGCCTTGGCCTTGAGCGTATGATGCTTGCCTGCCACCCACGCCGGCAGCGTGGGCGTGGGGGGATCCGACTGGTCGTGAACATGGGCATTAAAGGTTGTCAGGATGAGATCGAGTGCCGCTTTGAGCGCCACGAAATCCATGCCGCTTTCGGCGCCAACATGCGTCAGGCCCTCGCCATGCACGGAGACGTCATCGCCACTCTGGACGGTCACCTTCCCCTCGCCCTCAATGGCGACCTCGTCGGCACTGGTCACGGTGACTTTTCCTGAGACGTCGATGGTAATGGTCGTCCCCGACGGATGGTTGAGATGGACGGTCGGCGTGGGCCGAGCCGGAATGGCATAGTCGACGGTTTCCGATGCCGCGGTATTGGCTTGGCGCTGCCTGCGGGTCCGCGCCGTCAAGTTCGTGCCTGATCCGACTCGCAAATACAACCCTGACGGATGCGACCATTCCGTATTGCCAGCTTGGTCGAGGCGATGGTAGACCCCGCTGTCGTGATGATCGATCCGCTCCCCGGCCTCTCCGGTCGCGAGCCCCGCATACGTTTCATACAGGCTCCCCACCCACACCGCGTATTGGTGCGAGCCTTGCAGAAAGACCACTACCCCCCAATCGCCCTTGCGGGGCAAATCAACCTCGCCGAAAAAATTTCCTGCTCGTCGTGACAACACCGAGACCTTCATCCCTTCCCGGTCCGCCCCATGCTTCATCATAGAGAGCGAGGGGAGCGCCACATTCACCGCATGTTCCTTGGGGACCACCTCGATGACCTGGGCGAGATAATGCCCGTCCAGATGAGGAACCATCTGGGAGGCGTCCTTGTGAAACGAAGAGATTCCTTGTTGTCGATGCATTACTTAGGATGCTCCTTGGCTTTCGCCAGGTTGTCCAGGAACTCTCGGCGGACATTGGCGTCGAGCTTTGTCAGATTCTGCGCCGCTTGCGACAATGTGCTGTCATAGGCATGCGCTTGCAAGGCGCTCAGTCCCCTGGTCACACCCACCATCGTTTTGGCCTGTTGATGCGTCACAAATTCATGCCGGATGCTTTCAATGTAGAATTCTTGCCCGGCCTCGCGTGAGCCGGGCGCCGTCTGCCAGGTCGACTGATCCAGCAAGCGTTCGCCGACATGCAAGTGGGGCATGAGTTGGAAGGTCTTCGTCCCACTCCAAAACACATCGTTCAGCACGTTCCATCCCGCCAGTCTCCACGCCAGTTCATCGTAAAAGCCCAACCAGGGGTCATTAGTCGTCTTGGACGGCATGTTGAGCAGGCTGACATGAGGCATCAACGGCCGATACCCATAATGATGAAATTTTGGCCGATCAATAATCGGCGGCACATACAACAGATATGGAAACTCGGGAATGATGCCCCCACGCGGGAAGACCAGGTATAAATTGAATTGTTCTTGGTCGCCGCGAGAAATCGTGTGGTCTTGCGTCTCCAGCCCCGCCGCTTCCACGGAAATCACATGTTGCGGGAGCGCCTCCCATGGGCTGACATCCACGAGCTTTGATGGTGCGAGCTCCGGGAACGGAGGAGGCCGGAGCACAACAAAGGGTGCCGACGCATCGCGCCCATAGGTTTTCGTTGGAAGATGCACAATAGATTGGCTTGGAACCGTGGAGGGCCGGCGGGCTTCCAAAACTCCCGCACTTAGATCCCGCTGACTCGGCCTAGGGGGTCGAGATAATGGGTTGTCTGCGGATTCAGGGCCCATATCGGCCGTTCGACGGGTATCAATAAACACTTCATGGAATGGCACGGACGCCACTTTGACAAAGAAGGACCAAAAGGCTTGCTCGCTTAAAATAAACTGCCAGTCCAGTCCGCCTGGAAAGAGGGACTGATAACTGCTCAAGGCATAGCCTAAAATGTCCTTGAAGGTGACCGTCTGTTGGTTAAAGACCCATTCCGGTTTCATGAACTTAAAGAACAACTCGGTCAACAAGACTTCTGCTACGGTATGGGGATGCCCATTTAATTGTTCTTGTGCGACGAATTCGGCCGCGCCCACCAACGAAGCCCCGGCAAACGACCAATACGTCACATTGCCGCGTTGAAACAATTTCCCGAAGTCTTGCCCTTTGACGGCGATTTGTCGTTGTGGTTTCCCACTTCCATCGACGCGCGCGACGATGGTGATCGTATCGACCAAGCCGATCATGACGGTGTGCTGTTGGCCTTGGCCGTGCGGCCCGGCTGGTTGCCCGTAATTGAGCATTTGGATGACGACCAGATCTTGCGGCTGAACCCGATCAGCCCAGGTCCGCCCTCGGCTATCCGGACGATGCACGAGCGTGAGCGAAAAGCGGCCGGCGGGATTGGCGTAATGAAGATGCTTTTCTGTCCGGCACGAGATAAGATCGCTGGCCGGTGAGGTGCCATACGGCCGCTGGTCGGAGGCTTCAGACGTGAAGGTCCACTGTTCCTCTCGCCCATAAATTTCTACCATACAAACGGGATAGCTCATGGGTTATTGTCGTCCAATGCATTGGCAAACATCCCACGAAAGCGCATGGCGATATCTTGGGTTGGCGTCAGAGAAACTGACTTGATGGTCACATGCAGCGCTTCCGTCGCAATCTCCAATCCACGAACAAATTTCAGGATTCCGTCCGACAGCATTTCTTCCGCTCCAGCCTTAATGCCTAAACGCTTTGCCATCGTTTCCTTACTAATCTGTTCTGAGGTCAGATCCATCATCGTCTGCGTTAAGGCCCGCGATCGTTCCACGTCCGAGGCTTTACGGAATTTAAACCCTTGGTGCTCAAACTCCTGGGATTGCGCTGTGCGCAAGGCGTCCCGCGTCACCGTATCTGCCAGCCCTCCGGACAGGTCGGCCATATTCGACAGCACGCCCGATTTGGTCTTCCCCGTCGATTCATTGAGGCTCGTCATTGCCTCAAGCGTCTGGGTGCCATTGAAGCCTGAAAAGCTTTTCAGGAGTAAGGCCTGGAGCCTGGGATCAGTATTTTTCGATAGTTGCCGGAATATTTTGGATCCCACTTGCCCTGGCAAGGTGTTCATATTTTCGCGAATCACTTCCTGCTTGATAATATCCGGCAGGCTGTCAAACGCCGCCGCTCGACTCCCACCGAATCCTAAATCTTTGCCGCTTGGCAGCTCCCCATCAAAGACTTCGCGAATGGCATTATTCATCATGGCCACACCCTGGATGCTCCGAGGATTCGTAAACCCGGACATCATGGTATTGAGGCGATTCATGCCCCGCTCACCTTGAAACATCCGATTTCCGGTTGCAAATTTCATCGCCATCGCCATCGCCCCTGTCACGCGGGCCGGCGTCAACAGCCCAGTATTGTCTGCAATTTTCGACAAGAGCCCCATGACGCCCTTAGTCATATCCGTACTATCAACACCACGTTCTTGACCGAACAGATTGGTTGCAGCTAATTGTTTGAAAAAGGCCGGTTGCCGATTTGGAGCAACACCCATGAGGGCCATCTGTCGACCCATGCCGGAGACCATCTCTGGGGAATCTCCCATCCCAAAACGCCGAGCAAACTCCAACTGTGTTTCCACAGCGCGTTGCGTGTGCTCATTGGTCGACGGAACACCAAACGCCGAGAGCGCCCGTGAGGTCTCATGATGGGTATAGCCCAGGTCGAGTAATCGTTGCTTAACGCGTCCAGCATTTCCCGGGGTTCCAAACCGCCCCATCAACGAGGACTGGCCATCTCCCATTCGACGGGCCGCGTTTAAATAGTCGGTTTGAATGCGTTCGGCTGGTTCCGAAAAACTGTTCGCCAAATGGTAGGCCAAGACCGGTCCACCAACCGCGGCAGCGGCACCCGCAATCCATGGGCTGCTCATAAGCATACGGCCGAGACCCCCCGCCCCACCTGTAAAGGCCCCGCCTTGTAACGCTTGGCGCAACGTCATTTGCTGCATCAACATGGACATCCGCCCCGAGCCCCCCCGTGTCATCGCGGTCCGTGGCCCCCCACCCACGCCCGCCAATTCCTTGCCTTCCCCCACCATTTGCACGGTGCGCATGGCTTGTGCAAGTGAGCGATGGTGATCAATTTGTCGTTTGATATGCCCGGCCTGTTGTTTGCCGGTGGCATCCTGGAGGTTCTTGACTCGTTCGTAGGCTTCGCCCAGATCACGGACCGTTTGATGCTCTTGACGCACCAACGCATTAATTTGCCGCCGGTTTTGCATGAAGGAGAAATTGGAGCCAAAGCTTTGTGATAACGTCGCACCCGCCCGCGCCGTGGGGCTCTCGCCAAACACGGTCGGTGGCAACCCGGTGTGCTGCCCGCTCGACGACAATTGGTCGAGTCGCCGCATTTTGGCTTCGGCCTCGTCCGTCTTTAAGTCCACGATGCCCTGAATAGGTATTTTGACTTTAAAATCCGTCATGCCGCTCCAAAGGTTTCTTGGTACTTGCGCTCCACATCCTTATCGACGGTGTCCTTCTTTCTCTCCGATTCCGGCAGGTCTAAGTAGGCCTGCTCTACCACCCACGCGCGTTGCCACTCCGTCAGGCTCACCACATCATGACTGAAGGGGCTGGCTCCCAGGATTTTCGCCACCTGCCACAGCTCCCGGCTCAGTGGTCGCTTCGCGATCGCCTGAAGCTCCATTGGACTCAGGAAAGGTGTCGCGGAATGCGACGTACTCCTCCCAAATGTCTAGCAGCATGTTGGGGTCCAGGATCGTATCAAGCGCGGGCTCCAGCTCTTTTTTATTGTTTCGAATGACTTCCCGGTACCACCACGACGGGGCCGCTGTGACCACGACGGAGAGGTCTCCGGTGACCCGTGCCATGTGATTCGTGAACGCATCGAAGGATTCCGGAGGTAAGCCCCCTCGCATCTCCGCTTGCTTCAGGCCGGCTTGGATGAGGTCTTTCATCGCCGGAAGCTTAAAGGTGACCTCCCCCTGCCAGACCTCATTGACTTTCGACTTGACGTGGATGGTTTTGGTGTAGCTGGATCCTGCGATAATTTTGTTTTCTTGCTCGGCATGTCCCTGATTCATACGGTTCCCTTTCTCGCGGATTACACTTGCGTGGTCTCAGCACTCAGGCCTGAATTCACATTGCTATAAGTCGAGGTGTCGCCTCGACGCACACTGAGGGCATGGAAGGTAGTGTTCTGCCCGGTAAATTGGTTGGCGTTAAAGTTCATCGAAAACCCGGCCGGGGTGCATTGCAGTAAGGTGCACAGCTCTCGCTCCCCCTGTCCGAGGACAGTCAGATCAAACTTCGTTTGGGTTTTGACTTCTTCATGCCCCTGGGCCACCATCTCAAAGAGTTCGACTGCCGCATCCTGCACGGCACTGGCATTAAGCTTGAACGAATCCAACGAAATGGTGCACGACCACATCATTTCCACATGCTCGACGGGGGCAATGGTCCCCAGCACATGAATAGGCTGGGTGCCAAAATCTTCGTTATAGGTGGAGGACCGCCCAAAGCCCACCACTTTGTCATTGATGGCCATCCGGATCAGATGTCCGCCTTGGACTTGTTGGTTTTGTTCTGACATACCATGCTCCTTCGCATGTATGTCCCTGGCATACGCTGTAGGTGAAGAACGCCACGGGAACAGCACCCGGATTCGGTGATCAGCCTAGACGTTCGTCAAGAATCTTATGCCGCAATCTGCGTCGGTGTGAGTGAGGCGACAATCGTGATATACGCCGTCTCTCCCACCGGATGCGCTTCGTAACTCACCGTCAACAAATCCAGCCCATCAAAGACCACGCTCACATTTTTGAACGCCGGTTCGGGACTGCCATCGGCCTGCGTGCCCTCCGTCAAGACGCCATTACGATTAGCCGCCGATCGCGTTTGCCGACCCAGCCAATTCACGAGGGCCACGCGGGCCATGGTGGTATGGCGTTTATCGCCGATCTTGCCAATGAAGGGCTTCAGCGCCTCCCGGCCTCCGGTCTGCAAGAAATCATGAATGCGCATCCCCGCAACCTTGCGATACGCAACATTGGCATCCTTGAGGTAGGTGGTAATGCCCTGCACAATCCGGTAGGTCCCCGTGCCCGGATCAAATTCCGCATGGAGGACCCCGCGATCCAAGAGCCGGTCAATTTCTGTTTGCGTGAGCGCTTTCTCTAAGCCGGAGACGCGGATTTGTTTGAAGGTCAACGGAGTGGGCACGGGCACGCCCGCCGCCATGCCCGTGACCATCGCCCCAAAGTACATCGGGGAGAGGGTATCGACCTCACTGGTGAGCAAATTCAGACGTTTAATGCCGGGGTAACAGAGCGCCGCGCGCCGATCGGCTAACACCTGGGCGCGTGCCACGGCTTGTTCGACGGTTTCATTGGCGGCCCCGCCCACAATCGTGAGGCGTTCATGCCGTTCCTTTATCCCACTGGCTTGATTGCAATGCGCCAGGGCCATGGCATGGACCGCGGCATCTTCTGAGGCCACAAAAATAAACTGCACATCTTCGTTGAGAAAGGCATCGAGCGCCTCCGACCAATCACCATTCGTGACCGCCACACCTTCCCCGCCCCCGGTCAAAAAGGTATAGGGGAGGTCTGCCGGCGCGGCCGTGGCGCCGCCTACGCGGACCGCTTTCACCAAGAGTGACTGCGTATTGATCCAATACACGATCGCGCCCAATGTCGCCGTCTGTGAATAGACGGCCGTCTTCACGTCTTGATTGCTCACGCTATCTAATTCAGAGACCGGAAGATTTTGATCCCCGATCAACGTCACGTCCCAATCGCTCAGATTGTCGAGCAACGCGACCACGGCACCCATCGTGGCTAAATTGGGGTTGGTGAGATCCACCGTGGTGACGGGATCCCATTGAATCGCATCGGCACTCGTTTCCAACGTCAGACTCGTTGCGAGATCGCCTGTTTTGACGATGGTCATCCGGGCATTGGCGATCCCGCCCAGATACTGGACGTCAAACGCCTCGCCGAGATTGTCAGCACTTTCCACCGTCAAAGGATCGAGCACGTCATTGAGACTAATTTTTTTACCAAACACGGAGCCGGCTTCAATCTTCAGCCGGATCTGATTCGTCCACACCCCAAAATCTCGAGAGGTGACGGTCAGCACATTCATGGCCCCGGCATCTTTCACAATAAGCGTGGACTCGACGGCTTGGTTGAGGCGGTAATACCGGATGGTGCCCGCTCCTTGCACTTCTGGTGACGGGTCATACATGAGCTCAATGGCTCGTCGCATGACGCCATCCCGGAGCTGCGCCTTGGCTTCTTGTGGGGTCGTAATCGTCGTGACGGTGCGAGGGATGCCCCCTTCCGCCAGGCCGATCACCCCAATGGTATTGGCGCTGCCCAGGCGACTCGGCACCAGGGCCTGTACGTCGGTCGTGGTATAGACACCTGGCTTGATAATGTCCCGTCCGCCAAAGAAAATTCCTTTGTTCATGATGCACTCCTTGGTTTATAACGCGGGAGAGGTGGCAAACATCGTCACGGCATGCTCCCAGTCTTCCCGTGTTCGTTTACGTGGCTGTCCATCTTGACGAATGGCTGCGTGGGCGCCGGCTAAGAGCACGCCGGAGACGGTCGAGCCATCCGTAAATTCCCGAAACGAGATCAACGGAGACGATCTCGCTGGCGCCTCGACGGGCCCCAAGGCGTCTCGTTCGGGTCGTTTCGCTTTCTGTTTCATGCGTGACTCCTTGGTTAGCACACGGCCGTCTGGCTCACGGCACTCACCACATCAATGTCCTCAATCGTCGCCGGACGGGGATATTCCACACGGCTGACCACCCAGGCTTTCATCTGAAATTCTGCGCTATACATCGGCATGTCATAGGATTGCATGTCTTCCCGATACCCTCCCGTCAATTCCAGTTTGAGCACCCCGCATTCGGTCAAGAGTTGTCGGGCGCCCATCAACAGGCCCTTGAGGATTCGGTAGAGCGACCGTTGCACCACGGGATTATCCGCCGCCCATCCGCCAATCGAGAACGACAATAAGGACAGATAGCCCAGATGCGGGAGGCTGACGCCCTCCGTGAGATCATAGGCTTGCACGACATCGCCCAAGGCATAGTCGCTCGGGCTATCGTCATCGAGATGCACCGAGACCACGGGCCATGTCGTGTCATCCAGACGCGGCAACGCGGACACGACGGAAAGGGCGGAAATTTGTCCGGCCATGTTTTTGGGAATTTTTAAGGCCTTGGACGCTAACGCTCGAGCCAGTCCGTGGTCGATATAGTCCATGAGCAGTTGGTGGACATCCGGCTCGACCAGCACTGGGATATCGGGCGTCGTCAGGGCCTCCACGCTGGCAGGGCTGAACACCGTGGCATCGTCGTTGGCCGCATACACGGCATAGGTATAGAGTTGGGTCGGCACGACGAGCAGATCCAGGATCTGCCGCGCGCGTCCGGTGGCGAGCGCAGGGTCCGGGCGAAAAATTGGGCGAAAGTCATGCGTGAGGCTGCCGCGGCCCTCAAAGATTATGGTCGCGGCGGGATCGGTGGGCCCGGTTATCGGTCCTGCCCCGAGCACCCGCAGGATCCGGACATGATCAAAGTCGACATCCTCCGGCGTGATCCAGCGAACCCACACTCCGCCGCCAGCCTGAATCGATTCGAGCGTGAGGTCCGTCACCGGGGTCATGCTTGCCCCGCCAGGGTGGCAATATGGGCCGCGTCGGCTTTCATGGCGTCCTCAAAATAATTGCCCTGCCCAAGGAGTGCCTCAAGTTTGCTCACGACAAATTTTGAGACCTTTTTGGGTGTATATTCCGGAATTATCCAACCAGTTGTTTTCGCTTCGGAGAGCGTGCGAATTGTGAGGTAGTGGCCGTGCCCTTTGCGACCCACATGCATCAGGCCCGTGAGTCGCGAGATGTCGGTATCAGATAATTTATGCTTCCGGGCGCGTTGACTAATCGCCAGCAATTCGTTGGCGGTCAGTTGCGCCGCCTTGGCCGAGCTATACGCAAATTGCCGAACTGTTTTGCCAGGCATTTCTGAGGGCGTTCGTCCCAAAAAGGCCGTCCGTAAATAGCGCGGCTTACTGGCCATGGCGCGAATGACCCCAGCCGTCAAGATGCCCTGCCCTGGGCGGGACTTCGGGGGCTGAAAGCGATGTCCTCCGGCCCCACCCGACGCGGTCGTCTCATGGCGCAAGGGAATGCGGAGGTACTTCCCCTTTTTTCCGGTTTTGGCTTTGATCGACGTGCTCAACACGTCATGTAGATCGAGTTTTCCCACGCCATCGTCAATGAACGGCGCCTGCGCATCCGTCGAGCCAATGACATAATTCAAGCCACTACTATCGGTGGGTTCCTCGCTAATGCTCGCGGCATAGTCCGGAATCGAGAGCTTCACATACGGGTTGAGGTGCAGCGGGCGGCCTTCTTGCCCCGGCAAAGTGACCGCTTTTTCTTTCCAGATCTTGGCGCCTTCTCGAGCTAAATCCGCTACGCGTTGAAGGGTATTGGGGAATAAGAGCGACCAAGCGTCTCTCCGCATGCCCTGCACAAAGATCCGGTCCAGCGTGTCCATCATGGGGGTCCAATCAAACTCAATCCGGATGCCATTCATGGGCGCACCGCCTGCCCAAATAAATCCATCACGCGCAGAATGCCTTTGCGAGGCAGGTCTTGGCTGAATTGCGGACGGTCTTGCACCAACGCCCCATAGACATAATATTCGGGCGAGGCGTAGTACCGCAGACTGTACTGGGTGCCATCCGGCAGCAGCGTTTCCGGATGCCAGGTCAGGCTATTGCTATTCACGCCTGGCGCCGTCGTCGTCACCTCGAAATGATCCCATTCCAGAAATTCTTGGGGTTGGTCATTGACGATGGCCATGACCCGATCAATGCGTTTAATCGCCACATGCTTCACGTAATCCTTGACGCTTTTGGTGAGCACCGTATTGAATCGAAACTCCGCCTCGGCCATCACAAACCGATCAAATTCCCCCGACGCATAGGCCGGCGAATCCGACGGAATCGTGGCAATCATGTCGCCCTTGTCCCATTCCACCATCTTGCTCCATTGCTGCATGGCCGTGAGGCCTTGCACCCCAATGATCGTGTCGATGGGGGCTTCCCACACAAAGCGCAGCCCTTCGCACACCGGACAGTCCGTATCGGTCCCTCCCGATCGCGGGGTGCGGCACGGACATTCCATGGCTTTGAGCCATTGCACGGGCGCCCCAATCTCGGCCAAATGCGCATTGAAATCCTCGGCTGTCAGTTCCATTACACCACCGTAAATGCGGGCCCTTTAATGCGGTCTTTAAGCATTTTTCGCTGTTCTTTTTGCTGCTCCAGCACGTTTTTGAAGTCCAGCGAAATCGATCGGGACAACCCATCCGCATTAATCGACCCGGACTGGGGCAACATCGAATCCCGGATAATGTCGGCCACGACCGAAAACTTGAGATGTTCCAGATAATCCATATAGTGGCTGGTCAAGGTTGTCGCGACATCGAGGTTGCCGGCGCCAAATCCCGCCGTATAATCGACGTTGATCGTTTGGGGAATGCCGCGCCCCCCAGAGAGGACGGACAAGATATAGCCCGAAAAACTGGTCATGACGGCCAGCCCATCAGGCACTAACCTGATAAAGCCATAGTCCCGATCGAGTCGAATCCACTTCGACGGCACCGTAAACGTCTTGGCGTCAATGTTGGGATAGGCAAAGACGAGACGTTGCACCGAGCGCACGGGAGCGCGCCGCAGTTTCAGCGAGCCCCACGATTCCCCCACAAAAAAATCGGACGTGTAATCGTAGGCCGGTTCGATGAGGTCAAAATCGGTATCCCCGGGATCTGGCTCGGAGCGAATCCGGGTGGCTTGCCAGAGAATACCCAGTTCGCGTTCCAAGGCATCTTCTTGTCCTCGAATTTTGTTGCACAGATAGCGATCCGACAAGGCGGATTTTTTGACCACCGACAAAATCGTGCCGAACAAATAGTCTTCGCGAATTTCGGCGGCGGTCAATCCCGTTTTACTTAGGGTGGCTGGCACAATCCCTCACGACCGCCTTAGTCCAGGACATCCACGGCTGGCGCCGTCGTTAAGCCCACATCGGGGACACCCGTGGAGCCCGCGCCGACCGTGACCCCATCATGCGTATGGGCGTTGTGATCGGCTCGTATCGCATTGAGCAGCGTAATAATTTGATCGAGTTTCGTGCCGAGAACGGCATCATGCGAAGCCGGGTTCATCCCGTTCAGCTTAGTTTGATTGCTGGCCATCAGGCTCTCCTTCGTTCAACGATAAAAAGCACACATGTCCGACATATGCGGACCTTTCACCCCGTCGCGTTACGACCGCTTCCCCTGTTTCTTTTTCTCAGCGTCGGCCTTGGCGTTCGCCGCCGCCTGGGCCGCGGCTTCCGCTTCAGCTTTTTTGGCCTCCTCGGCTGCCTGGGCCGCCGCTTCCGCTTCGCGCTTGGCGAGCGCCGCCGCTTCGGCTTTCTCTGCCGCCTCTCGGTCCTTTCCATAGGCCGTAAAGCCGGCGATCGAACAAAACCGTGCGCCCACCTCGTCTGACACGTCTTCACTGACCATGCCTCCGTCGACGCGTTCAAAGCGCACGCCACTGCATAGCTCGGCTTGGTTGGGTTTGGTACTGAATATTTTCATGGCCCTGTCCCTTTCGGTGAATGGTTCCCTGGAAGCGGGGAGCATGGCTCCCCGCTCATTCGTGTGTGTCTCCCTCGATGACGTCAGCGAGGCCCTTAGGCAGCCGCGCCAAATGGATCCCACACGTCTTTGTTCTGGGCGGGTAGGATATTTTTCAGCAAGATATGTTGTCGGGCTTTGGTCACTCGCAAATACCCAAACAGCAATTGCGCCCACGGCACCTCCGCTTTCACGGTGGGATAGAGCGGGAACCGGGTCATCGGCATCAATTGCCGCCACCCAATCGCGTTCAGCGCTGGATTCAAGTTCAACATGAACGCTTGCGAGGTTCCGGGGATTTCGCGATTGAGATCCACGTACACGGTTGTGCCCGCCCCACTATCGGCGACACGGAACATAAACCGCATATCCAAGGGATCATTGGTCCCATCTGTTCGGGATCGATAGATTTTGTATCCCGTGGCATCGAGCGTCGCCGGCCGAGTAATCGTCAAGGTGGCTTTTTCCCCGACCGCGACCGCCGTTTGGGTCGTCAGGGCCATCGCCGATTCGCCGTTTCGATTCACCGAGGTGACGCCCCAGTAATAATTCCCGTCCTGCCCCGCGGCAAACTTGGAGCTGGTATCAGACGCGGCCACAGCCGTAACTGAGACCGGGACGGTCGGATCGGCGACGGTATGGGCGGCTGGGATTTCGGCCTCCGGCGGGATGGCACCTTCTTGGATAAACACATCCGGGTTGTTGCCGATTTTCCCGAATGACGTCCGGACGCCCGCGACGGGAGCCCCTAACGACACACCGCCCGCGCCCACATCGGTTAACGGCACACGGAACGCCGGATCGAGCTTCAGATCCATATCCGTTTGGGCGTTATAGGACAGATAGAGGTCGGTGGGTTTTCCGAAGTTTTTCAACCCGGCGATGGTCGAGGCCCCTTGCAAGACGAGCTTGAAGCCTTGGTCGTCTAAGGGGAGGCCCCCGACATCAATCACATGGTCGGCACTCCCCACATTGCGGATGGTGACATCCAACCCATCAAACTCCTCAGGCACGACCGCGGAATTTCCGAAAAACAATCCCCACTCCGCGCTGGTGAGCAGTTCGAGCGTGCCATCAATTTGCTCCTGGGCTTCGGCTGAAATGATGGCATTCTGCATGTTCTGCACGACGGAGACCGATCGCCGCGTCATCATGTACTTGACGAACGCCACGCGCCGAGCATAGCTGCCGGTCGAGGACTGAATGTCCCCCAACTCCATGTTGAAGGCTCCGCCTGGCCGCCCGCCAATATCGCTATGTTCCGTCCATTCGTCGACGGTCGCGGTGGCCGCGGATTTTTTGAGCCGGTTAAATAAACTGAAATGGTCGACGGTTTGCACGACGCTCATCAGCGTGTGCTCGAGACTTTCTACTCGGAGAGATCCCCCGCCCACGAGAGAGGCGGAATCACTGCCATACCCAGCGGTCACCGCTTTTTGCAGATCAGCCCACATGCCTTGATCAGCATTAATCGGCATCCCGCCAAATTGCGCGCCCGCTTGACCTTGAATTGCTGTTGGATACATATCATCCTCACCAGCACCTCCCAACGCGCTATAAATCCCTATGTAAATGACTCCGGAGGCAGGTGGTTAGGGAAGCACCACTCTTTGGTGATCAGCCTAGCCTCCGAAGATTTTTCGTCGTGTGTTAATTGTCGCTGGCGAACTGCGCTAGATTGCCCATGTGGGGCGGTAACGCTTCGTTTCTGTTGGAGCAGCGTTCCAAGATGCCAATCGCCTCAGGTGAGAGCACGCCTTTGGCCAGCAAGCCCCCGACCCCATGCGCTTTGGCGAGTAGCTGCTTCGGCACCTCGGCCCCGGTTGGCTCCGGTGACGGATTCACCGCGCCACTAGGTTGTCGCTCGTGCAGGGTCAAGGTTGACTTCCGCATGTGCGGCAATTGGCCTTGGGCCACAAGTTCTTCGCGCAAAGACGCCAGCTCTTCACCCACGCCGCTGAGAGACTTGAGGACTTTTCCGTGCTCGACCAAGCCTTTCGCCATGAGCAATAAGGCGTGCTGTTGCGGCACAATGACGGTTTCGACTGTCTTCCCTAGGAGGACATTGGCCTTATTCAGAAACTCCTCCGCATTCATCGCATTCGGATCCTCACCGTCGGCAGGCGGCGCCGCCGCAGACTTGCCGAGGGGTTCCCCTGGTAACGCCTCGCCCTCTTCTTCTTCAGCCTTCTTCTTGGCCGCTTCTTCTTCTTCCGGGGTCATCTCGGCCGGCTTGTTATAGGCCATCCCTTTGGCCATCGAACTCGCATGGGCTTTGGAAAAGGCTTCGAGCCCCTGCATGGATTCATTGAATTCCGTCAGATCCGGTGTGACCACCGATCCGGCTTCTGGCTGTGTCTGGTTAGACATGAGTAAGCTCCTTTGATTGAAAGTTGCGCCGTTGATCGGCAAACCACCGGAGGGCATCTGTGGCTTCGTCCGGCTTCAGCCCCTCGGATTCGATTAAATAGTGACGGACCTCGTGTGGATCGCCTGACAGAGATAAGCCCCCGGCTTGAATTTTCTTGAGCACCCGATTCCAGACCGTATGAAACACGCCATGGAGGGATTCCTGCCGTAAGGCCCCGCCGCCGGTGAGTGTCGCGTGGTCGGTGCCATACCCCGCCGCGATGGTTTTAAACACCAGATCACTCCCCACCCCAATCCAGGATTTGGCAAAGGCCCCTAACGGCATGGTGGTCACACCGGGGACAGTGGTATTCACGGGTTCCCGCGAAAAGCCAATATTGTTCCAATAGACTTTTTTGATGGCACGCACGGGCGCCGATTCGCCCTTGGGTAAAATGGTCCCGGCGTCACGCACATGGCCGCCCACGCTGGGAAACCACGGCATCGGTGGGAGGGATTCGGTTAAACTTTTCCAAAAATAATTGGCTTGTTCATGGATCTCGCCTTCATAAATCACGCCTTTGACAAAGGTCCGGCCTTCATCGAGCTTGACCTCGGTTGGTCGCCCAATTTCATAGAACCGCGGATTCGCGATCCCCTTGGCGTACCCCACCAAACTCAAGTGGTCGATATCGAAATTGCCTTTTTTGAGGAAATAGGACCGGGAGTCGGCCAGGGCCTGGCGCAAGACGCGCTCCCCTTCCATGTCGGTGGCTTCATTGGAGGGCTCGCAATAAATGACACGTTGCCCCCCTTCCACGCGAGGCGTGGCCTTGAGTAAGCATTCGACTGTCAGGGGTGAGAAATTCTCCATGCAGTCTTCATCTTATGTCCGTTCGGCAAAGAGGGGTGTTACCTGCGTTACTGTGAAACCGTGCGTGTGGATAAGGCGGGGGGGACGTGGCGAATGTTTTTCCACGTTCCTATTGACGTGCCGCGTTCGAGAGGTGCGGATCATGAAGAAGCGTGCGTCAACGGACATTTTTGCATGACCTGAAGACGGACCAGCGAAATGTCCGTTGAGAAATCGTTAGGCAAAAGGGAAGGCTCTAGAGTGCGCCCAATTGCCTAACGATTTATAAAGGGTACCCCTTTAAATATATTTGACAGGCATGTACGGGGAAAGGATGACAAATTGTCACCGTTTCGGTGGGGAAAGGATGACAAATTGTCACTAAATGTCCGTTGTCAATGGGTACGCAGGGAATCTTTTCTCCCGTCCCTAGGTACAGGGGAAATATTTTGCTGCGTAAGGGGAGGTGATCTTGTCACCGGACATATTGTGCAGAGAATGCGGGAGGGACACAAAATGTCCGTTGACAGAGAAAAGTTTGTGCAGAGAATTGTTCGTGGAGGGGTTGTTAGACAATTTGGAAACTCCTAGAGAGTGCCCAATTGTCTAACGATTTATAAAGGGGTATCCCTTTAAATATATTTGACAGACATTTACTGGAGGATTGTCGGACCTGGCACAAAATGTCCGTTGACAGAGAAAAAGAGCGCAGAGGACTTGCTATGCTCTCACGAGAGTGCTAGGTGGCGAGGCGTTGCTAATTTTATAAAAGGGGTCCTATACTAGAAAAAAGACGAGCCATGAAGAAGCGCTAACTCCTTCATGGCTCTAACCACACCCCAACCTAGAACGGAGGTTTGGCCATGGCTGGAAAGCATCTTACCAAATCCATTGATTTGACTGGAAGAAAAATTGGACTGCTAACGGTCCTTGAGCGGATGGACGATAACCATCGTGGGCAAATGCAATGGCGCTGCAAGTGCGATTGTGGAACGCCGGAAAAGATTATCTACGACAAACATTTAAGAAATGCAGCCACAAAATCATGCGGATGCCTCCACAGGGTCATGCTGATCAAACGCAATGCAACTCATGGAAAAGCGAAAGTCCCAGAGTATAAGCCATGGGCTGGGATGAAGGACCGCTGCCTGAATCCCAAAAACCCCAGGTTTCATAATTATGGAGGACGCGGGATTACGCTCTGCCCTGAATGGGCAGATATCAATACCTTTATTGCTGACATGGGACCACGGCCTTCGTTGGGCCATTCTATTGAACGTCGAGACAACCAGAAGGGATACTCACCTGATAACTGCTACTGGGCTACGCGCGAACAACAACAAAATAATAGGCGAAAAAATAAATATATTACCTTCCAAGGCCTCACCATGACCATTGCTCAATGGGCTCGTCATCTTAGTATCGACTATTCAACTCTCCAAGCGAGAATCAAAAGAGGTTGGGACATTGAGAAAGCTTTGACCTCGAATGTTCTAGTGAAACCATCATTCGTAAAGGAGGGATGTCATGACTAACGAACAAGCCCAATGCTTACTAGAATCCATTGTGAGGAGCTGCTACGTCGTAGAATTGCCGAACGGCCTGACCATTCAATCCGTTCCCCAAGTTGACATGGATGAAGCGCGTGAGTTGCTGGGCATACCGAACCCGGAACCGATGAAATTGCCAGAGAGGTGCTTTATCGACCCGGAACTCAGCTTAAACGATACTGGATCTCTACAGCAGCCATCGCCACAAAAGATCGTTCCTACACTTGCAAGCGACAAGACTTTTTACCAGTAAAACCAAGGAGACCTAACCCATGGCCAGCTTCAACAAAGTCATCCTCATCGGCAATCTCACCCGTGATCCCGAATTGAAATACACGCCCAGCGGCACCCCGGTCGTCAATTTTCCCTTGGCCGTCAATCGCAAATACCGCCAAGGCGAGGAGCTGAAGGAAGAAGTCACCTACGTGGATATCGTGGTCTTTGGGCGGCAAGCCGAACATTGCGGCCAATATCTGAATAAAGGCGATGGCGCGATTATTGATGGCCGTCTTCAGCAACGCCGATGGGAAACAGACGACGGGCAAAAACGCAGCAAACATGAAGTGGTGGGCGACAATGTGACATTTCTGCCCAAAAAGGGGCAGGGGTCGCAGGAGAGCTATAATCCGCAAGAGTCGTATGCCACGCGATAAAGGAGTGACCATGCTTGTTATGCCAACTCAAGTTTTATATATACAGTGTCCATTGTGTAAAGCTGGTTTTGATGAAATTTGTTTTACGGGTACTGACACTATAGGTGTACTGCCAGTTGAAGGGAATCGGGGGTTTGTTCATTTGGCGCGTGTTCGTGAAATGAGGAAACGCCAAGATGAATATGAGGCTGACCATGCCATGCCTGAGCCAGGGTCGCAGGCGGGAACTGCGGAGTATGATTCGTATGAGGGAGCATAGGCATGAGTGACGTCTTGCTGTTCCATCTCTCCGAGAATTCTCCGTTCGATGAGACAAGACCTTCACTTGTCATCCCAGAAAGTTCCCCAAAACATCCGGTTGCGTATTTTAAGAACCTTGGCTGCCTATCCCTCGCTAATTGGATGGCCGCAACCCATTCAATTGCGGTTGTTGGAGAACATGCCATTTTCACTTTTCCTCGTGATCGATGGGTAGAAGCTGAATGCTGCCACCGGCACAAACATCGGTTGTACGAATGGAGCCTTACTGTATCGCTTGATCCAATCATTTCTATAAAAATCTGGGATCAGAGGGAGGCCATGTGAAAGATTACGAACTTGTTGTTGTCTCAAGGCATCATGGTAATTCCAGCTATTTAATGGTCAAATCAGGACTGATGAAACCAGATGATTGTATAAGAATAGGCTTCGCAGGAGAACAAGGAGTGAATAGGCGTGGCAATCCACTCCCTCCCCAGTGATAAGGGGGACTATGTTGATGTTGGCACCTACACCATAGGAGGATACGATGGAAGCGTCAATTGAGTCGTCAGGCATTACAAGGTTTTCATTTTTGTGGAAAGGGGCGCATCCGATTGTCTTAATGTTAACTGCCTATCTGGATGAAAGCGGACACAAAGACGATGTCTCTACGCCAATATTTTCTGTTGGGGGCGTTGCCGCTTCAAAAGAATCATGGTGTCAATTTGAAACGGAATGGGGCGAAGTTTTAAGAATGTTTCAGGTTAGTCAATCTCACATG
>JAJDBR010000280.1 GCA_029261275.1 Nitrospirales bacterium | reverse complement strand
CATGACCAATTTTACAACAGGGGAGAGCGGTGGTAGTCTATAAAAACGAAAGGGCCGAGACGCTAAGCGACTCAACCCCCTCGAATCCGGTGTTGCTTGGAACGGCGACCGGAAGAAACAAGATTGTACACTACATCTTGTGCCTTCTGCAAAACCCCTCCCAACATATACCGGTCGGCGCTTATCGACGTTTGGCCGTAACCCGAACCCCGCTGGATGGCTTCCAGGTGAAATATCAGCTCAATAGTCAGAAATTTCTGGCAGAAACCCGGAATAGGCATAGCTGCTGTAAGTTCGGTCCCACAAGGGAGCCTATCAGATAAAAGGAAACTAGTACCTGACCTATCAGGGAAAAGCTTTACCTATGGTTAAACGCAGAAAAAAGAAAGATTTATTGACGAATCATGAGAAGGCAATTGTGGCACTTCAGAAGGCCAAGTTCACAGCCGACAAGGACATAGAATTTAAGTCTTCGCTGGTTCAGCAGTTTTGCAGGAAAGGATATTTATCTCAGAAGCAATGGTTTTGTGTTCATCGGTTGGTCAGGCAGTTTGAGCGTGAGCAGCATTTGACGATGAAACCAAAGGAACGCAAGGCCGGCTACTTTGTTTATGCGATGCAAGCAAGTGAGCGATTGAAGATAGGGTATAGCAATGACCCAAAAAAGCGAGTCAGGTCTATTCAGACAAGCAACCCTGATGACATTAAGCTTCTGAAAACGATACTTTGTGAGAACAAACAACACGCAAAGAACCTCGAAAAAAGATTGCAAAGGAAGGCAAGCAAATTCCATATTCGTGGAGAGTGGTTTTCTTTGGAGGCTCTTTGTGTTTTTGAATAGGGGTAAAGCATGAAAAGCGGAACAACTGCGTGGAGGAAGAAGGCTGGCAAATGGGTTCGATACTACTTGCCGACCCCATCTCCAAAACTGCGCTACAACTCAGAAACCAGAGACGACCAAAATGTCCGTATACCATTCAGGTATAACGATAGGGCAGCCTACAGACGTGAAGTTTTGATGCAAAGAAGGGCGAAATGACTAGAGACGAAGCGATAGAAATATTAAACAGATTCAAGCGGTGGAATCACTCACAAAAAAGTTTTTCGCATGCTTTTGGTGGCCCAAGAACCACAGAAGACGATATATACGACGAACGACGCAATTTAATATTGAAAGCGACCAAAGTGTTGGGCTCTGATGATTAGTAGTGAATCAAGTTAATGAAACGAAGCTACTGCCCACCAAATGATTTTGAGATAACTGAGAAGCACCTCGCTTGGGCTATCAAGACTTTCAACATCACAGAAAAGGAAGTAGAGAGACAAACAGAACTTTGGCACGAATGGGAATACAAGCGGGCTTATTTCGACTGGAACAGAGCGTGGAAAAGGTGGTTCAGACAGGCAGACAAGTATGGATTGTTACATCGTGACGTTAAACCAAGGGTTGTTGAGGTTGTGACCGACGAACAAAGACAGGCCGATATTCTGGCATTTGAAAGCGATCCGTTGATTCGGAAGGCGAGAGCGAAATGAGCGACACCTATTCGGAGGCTTACGGGTCAGGGCCGTTTTGCAGGCACTTTGCCGATCCATTTGATTGTGATTATAAATGCGCTCGGTGTGGTCATATTTGCAGTCAGCATTCGTATGGTTATGGCGAGCCATTTGATTGTCTTGTCGATGGATGTAAGTGCGGGAATTGGTTAGAGGACGATGAAGGGTCTGAGCCAAAATGATTGAAAATTGAATTTGGAGTCGAAATGATTAATACAGATCGACAGGGGCTGGGTCAGTGAATGATCAAGAATTAGCAGACGCAGTGGTTGCGCATGGTGTTGGCAGATTAGTGAAGCACATAGGGGATATTGATCCACGATATTCAATGGACAGTTACGTTGGTGACCATTCTGTACAAGATTTAGCAGATCAATTTGTAACCGACTGGCGGGTAGCCGGGGCACTGATGGAGAAAGTGACTATGGAAGGTCCAGATAAATTGAGGACCGTTATGGGGTCATATCATCCGACAATAGAAAGTTTTGAGGCGTCTGTGTCAACAAGCGCCACCAACCCTTATGGCACGTATCTTGACCGCTCTAACGAATCACTCCCACGCGCCATCATTGAGGCTTGTATCGCTGCTCTAGATAAACAGGATGGTGGTTTTCATATTGGAAACGAGGCTGCAAAATGAACCAAACAGCATTTGACCTCACAGAAGCAATACATCGGCGTGATGCTGGTATCAAGCAGGTTGCAAAGAACAACGCTCACTTCCTTGAAGTAGCGAGAAACATTGCCAGAAGTCTTGCTACAGCAAAGTACGAAATCACATCAGACGATGTACGCAAAGCCTGTCCGATAGAGCCGTTGCATCCGAATGCGTGGGGCGCGGTATTCAAGGGCGGTAATTTTGAGTGGACCGGCAAGTACCGAAGAAGCGCCCTGGTTCAGGGGCACGGCAATATGCAGAGAGTGTGGCGGTTGCGCGATGGTAAAGGACTATGACCCATAGCGGTGGAAAGCCACACGCAGTCGGAGATCGTGGGCAGCGATACGAAGTCAGATATTTTGACGTTGGCGATTGGGATGACGAAAGGGAGCCTTGTGTTTTGGGTTGGACAGACACGCTCGAAAGCGCGAAGCGAATGGTTGGCGCTATCTCACGACATCCCACTTGGTGCGATGGAGAGATTCACGACCGACACCACCCATCCTGCAAGGCAACTGACCACGACGCAGACGGTAAAGGACAGACGGAATGAACGAGCAAGACAAGATTCGACTGGCCGAGTTTGCGAAGCCGAGAAGTATTCGCGATTACTACATTCGGGATGGCGCTGTCGTTCTCGACATGGCGAACGGCACATCAAGGTACTGGACACCTGACACTGATGCCAACCACTGCGAAGCGTTGATAGGGGCGCTGAATAAGCAATCGTATGACATCAATATTGAATTCAACACCAATTCACTGAATTGCGTTGATCTGTACAAGGGGGCCGCGTGGATAGCTCAATCCAATAACGACGATGTAAAGAAGGGTGTTTGCAAACTCGCATTGAAAGCGATCACCGACCACGACGGACGGGCTACCGATGATTAAGACATTTAAATACATCTGCGCTTGGTTCAGGGGTGATGTGTGCCGCTGGTGTGGGCGTGTCGTCAACCCAGAACACACGCATTGCAGCGGCTCTTGCGTGGCGGCTGAGTATAGGCAGCTTCGAGAAAGAAATGACCCCAGAAGATAAAGAAAAATACGGAATCTCGGTGTTCGACGATGGGTTGCAGATCAACGATAAGGTCTGTGCTTGGCAAAGAAACGAGATCCAACGCCTGACGGACGAAAGGGATTTGTATCTGGAGACGTTGCTCCGCATTAAGCGCAGAGACACGCCAACGTGTGTATTTGTGACTCAAACGCTTCACGAGGTCCGAGTCGCTACACGGCGCGAAACCAATGACTGACTTCTACTTCTGCAAAGACGCTAATAACCGCCTCTATCCGAAACACCAGGACTCTATTGCATTCGTAAAGAAAATGGATGTTGGTGAATACGTTCGCTTTAAGCTTGTCACAAAGAACAAGCGATCACTTGAACAAAACGCATACCTTTGGGGCGTTGTGTACAAAACGATACTGGAACAAGGCGGCGAGACGTTGGCCGGCTGGACGAATAGCGATATTCACGAATATCTGCTTGGCGAGCACTTTGGCTGGCAGGTAATCGAGGGTTTTGGCCGCAAGAGAATGAAGCCAGTGAATAGAAGTTCTGCTTTGAGCAAATCAGAGTTCATGGCATTTATCGATTTCATTCAACAGAAAATGGCAGAGCTGGGCATTTATATTCCAAACCCGAATGAGGAAGCATCATGTATGGACACTGATCCACGAAGTCCCGCGCCATGAGCCGATTAGACACAGAGCCATTCGAGAGCCGCAGCAGGGCTGCTCGCAAGGGTTGGGCCAGACGCCGCCTGAATGCCTATCTCAAAAGCATTAAGGGCTACCTGGGGTACACGCCAGATGAGGTGACTGTTTGGAAAGAAGACTACGAATTACTTGACGGACAAGATCCGCGAATCACTTTGAAGCGTGGCGGCCCGAGGCCGATCCACTGACCAAACAGAACAGGAACAGCAGTGATTAAAAGCAAGGCAATAACACAAAGCGCAAGAGTAATGACTCAACTTTGCAAAAGGTGCGGTGCATGGCGTTATGTTTTCAGTCACAAGCCTTGCGGGTTTTGTGGTGGCTGATCTTCGCAAGATTGCTCGTGACAAAGAGTGTCAGGTCAGGTTGCTTGGTGTTTGTAATCGCGATCCAAGTACGGTTGTCTTGGCTCATGTGAGGTTGGCTGGTGTAACTGGCGCAGGGCAGAAAAGTCCAGATCTTCTGGCGTCATGGGCCTGTTCAGAATGTCATCGCGTCACAGAAGCATATAAGGGTGATGACCAAATACAACGAGCCTTTCTTGAGGGTGTTATTCGAACTCAGTATCGGCTAATAAAGGATGGGATTTTAAAATGGTGAACTCCGACCAAGTTGTTGGTGAATATGTTGGTGCCAAACTGAATGATGACGTGTTGATCCATAATTGGCTGTCAATAGAGTTAGTGCTTAAGGTTAGTTTGCCACGCTGGTTTAAGGGCGGAATTGAGTTGGCGAAAGACAGGTCTGTTGGTCAACAGTTGCCTGCATTAATTGTTCAAGAGTACAGATCCGAGGTAAAAGATGGATTTATTTGTGTGCCCTTGAATGATTTTCGCGAGAGGTTTTTGTAGTGCCAAGAAGATTTTCAGACGAACAGATTCGCTCGGCATATGAAAAAACCGGTAATGTTTGGTGTGCCGGTGAGCTGGTTGGGTGTTCAGGGCAAACCGTTCAAAGGCGGTTGGTTCAGATGGGGGTTGGTCGAAAAAACGCTCCAATGTCTCAGGAAGAGATTAAAAAGATAGAATCTTTTTACAAAGATGGGTTTATTAACGGAGATGGAAGGCTTGATCGACTTGCGGAAGAAATGGGAAGGAGTAAAAATCTCATTTGTCGCTTTGCAGGTCAAATGGACTTGACAATGCTATCAAGGAAAAGTACGAAGGATATTGGCCAGGGGATAAGCGAACGAGCTAAATTACGGATTAAGAAGAATGGACACCCACGCGGCGCTCTTGGGATGAAGCACAGCGAAGAAATGAAGGAAGCGGCAAAGATCAGAGCAAAGAAAAATTGGGAGAAAATGACAGATGAACAAAAAATGGTTCGCACTCTAAAACAGGCTAAAACCGCATTTAAGAACGGCAGTTATGTGCGGCCACGACATAAGACCACATGGAAATCAGGTTGGCGTGAAATTGGTGGTATTCGCAAGTTTTATAGGTCTAGGTGGGAAGCAAACTATGCGCGTTATCTTGAGTGGCTTAGATCGCTCGGCGAGATTAAAAGATGGGAGCACGAACCAGAGATATTTTGGTTTGAGGGTGTAAAGCGCGGCTCTGTAAGTTACTTGCCAGACTTCCGTGTCACAAACAATAGTGATTCAATTGAATACCATGAAGTAAAGGGGTGGATGGACAGTAGAAGCAAAACCAAAATTAGAAGGATGGCAAAGTATCACCCAGACGTGAAGTTACTAATTATTGCAAAGAAAGAATACAATGGAATAAAGAGATCTGTTCAGTCATTAATTCCTGGTTGGGAGGAATGACTTACATCCACATTTTCGAACTTTAAAGCGAGCGATGGACAGCAAGGAACTGGACGAGCGTTTAGAACGCTGGGCTAACTGGGCGCGAAGCCCGTCTATGGGATCTGTCAACAGTGTTTCCGGATATCTGAAGGAACGGCTTGACCAAGCCGCCGACTCTTACGAAATGACCGATGAAATCGCTATCACAGAGCGAGCGATGGCAAGAGTGAAGCTGGAAGAAAAGGCTTACTGGCGTGTCATTGCAAGATATTATCTCGGCAGATTGTCCTGCATAGAAATATCGTTACAATTTTTCACCTCTGAACATGGTATTAAGTTGTTGTTATTAGAGGCAAAATCCAGAGTCGGTGAACACATTGCAACTCTGGATGGATTCAATTAAAATCTGACCGTCTTATGGCGCTTTCTTGCGCCCTGAATAAACGCAATGCCACCTGTAGCGGTAAGCGGTTAGTAGGATGCATACGAAACCCGTGGAGAGCGATGGATATAACAACGGGGTGTAACTCCTCCGGGTGGCAGACCCCAACCGCTTAACGGCGGTATTTTTTTGCCCAAATTCTATGGCTCACCCAACAGCGGAGTGAGCAGCCGGTGAACATCCGGCTTTATTCGTGAGGTCATGTGCTTGAAATCACCAGAAAGGCTTACCTTGAGGTCTGGGGTGATGAGTACGTTTCCCGCCATCAGAGCCTGGTTGACGCCGTTGAGAGCGCGATCAATCAAGGTCCTGGTACTTATCAGATCAGGATTGGCGCAGAGGTTTATTACGAGGTGACGCTTACTGCTCGCTCTATCACAGTTGTTCCCGATGCGTCCGGTAATGTCGATACCCAAAGACCAGCGCCCGCTGCTGCGCTTGATGTTTCATGGTCAACTGTTCCTAATTTTGAAAATCAATTGCAGTCATCGGCATTCTCACAAGAATTGCGCACGGCCTACATGTCCGGAACGGGGGCGGCAACAGCCGTTATCAGCATCATAGATATTTCCGGTGATACGGCGGCAACTCTTTTAGCTACTATTCAAAGCCTTGATTTTCTCAGCACACCAGCAACAGTTCTAGGTGCTGGGGTATTTCAGCTTAAGGCGTCGGTTGGCGGTAATGATTTCTTTTCAAATTCTTTCGCGCTATCTATTGTAACGCCGGCATCAGACACACTGGCACCAACAGTACCGCTGATAAAGTCAGTGACGGGTACTGATACGCAAAACGATATTGTCATCATCCCACCCTCTGACCCCAAGTCGCCGGCAAGCGATGCTAATGGGATGGCATCTGTTGAGCTTCACAGCAAAGCCGGTGCTGGGTCGTTTTCATTGCTGGCGACAAAAAGCATAAGCGCCGGCATTTCTATCCAGATGAGTGCCAACACGATTGGTACGCACGGGGTAAGCCCAAGCTCTACACAGACTGGTGCTGACTGGGAGGTTACGGCAGAGGGCGTTATCGGGCTTGACAGTAGTGTCGTACAGGCTGATGACATTTACTATATATCAGGACCGGTGAGTGGTGACTTTGATTTAACCTGCCGCATACCAAGTTATACAGCGCCGCTTTTAAGCAAGACATCTGCGCAACTAATGGTAAGAGAAACCATTGCTGTTGATTCAAAATTCATCACATCAGGGAGATTATCTAACTCTGCTTCATCACCTGACCCGAAATTCTCAGAGGTTAAATTTCGAGCCGTTACCGGTGGGTCTATTCAGTTTGCCAACCCACAAACTGATTTAAGTGGTGATTATTACTTTTGGATCAATCGAACCGGCGATGTGTTTACCTGCTATATCTTTAAGCAAGGCGATACTGGCTGGACACAAAACAGGCAGGAAACCATTGTCATGAACGCCAATGTTCAGGCTGGATTTTTTCTTAATTCAGGTCTTTTGAACACGACAGCAACGGTGGATTTTGAGGAGGTTTCTCTGCAAAACCTTGCGCTGATAACGCATTCAGATACAGGGCTTACCGAGGACACGCTTTACGAATACAAGTGCAAGGGCGTGGACGCTACACCATGACAGCTAATACCAGCGAGTTCGGTCCGAGCATTTCACGAACAACCACGGGTGTTGGTGGCGGTGGCTTTGCATGGGATGTTGTCAATCTATCTCCAGGAACGCCTAGTGCGGGCGCTGTGGAGATAAATACTGTTTCTTTGCTTGAATCGACTTACAGGGACACTTTCTCGTCAGTCAATTCCAACATTGTTCCGGGTGGCGATCACTACCAGATCACGGGGGACGGTACAAAAGACCTGATACTCAATCTGTCAGGGGAATCGCTGGCACTGCCGATCCCTATAAACATCCGCAATTGGCAACAAGTATTTGTCGAAGCTCCAGAACTTGACCTTGAGGTGCCATCAGGTGGTGGTATTGGCCAGATATTCGATTCAAGGCCGACGACACCGAATGCTTTTAACGCAAATCCCATCCTTCAAAATGGTGGTATTGCGATCCTTATTAGTGCCCGTTCTAACGTTTTTTGTCATGGCGTTAAGATCGAGGCTAACGGCATGGAATGTGACATGATCGACAGCCGCGGTATTGACGGCCCTTACGTTACGCCCGCTAATACGACCAGGGAATTCCATATACAGAACAGTCGATTTGAGGGTTCTGTTGGTAGCCAGTGGTTTGTTCACCAAGATTTATTCCAACAGCAGGGCGCTGATAACAGCGGTGTTGGTGGGGATATGACGTTCCTGCGATGGGTGAAATTGGAAAACATCTTCATGCAAGGCGGGCAGGCTGGCATGGCGATACATCAAAAGTGCGGCTCTTTCGGATGTCACAAGCTGGACTTTCAAGCACGTAATTACACCTGCATCTTAACCAACGAGGACTACACGGACGGTCGAGCGTTAGAGGGATCTATGGGAGCCTTTGCCGGGTTTGGTGCGCACGATTCAATGGCATTCGATCCAGACCTTGAGAATTGTTACTACTGGCAGCCCGGAGGCTACCCGATTTTCGGCCAGTACGTGCCGGCCCCAGGCAGGTTTGGCGATCCATCCAGATACATTGTTAGCGATGATCATCCTAATCCCAATATTGGAGGCTCGTTTATACATCCGGAGGTTCACTGGCTAACACCTGGGACAAACGGCGATACAGCAACGGCTAAGGCGGCTGCTGAGGTACAAAATCACGGTGCCAGCACTGCTAACACGGGTTATAGCTACGTCTCACCTCATCCGGCGCTGTAATGGCCGCAACAGACGATTTTGAACGTGCCACGATTGGCGGTAATTACTCCAATGGTCAGGGCACTTACGATGTCATGGAGATTACTGGCAGTAGTGATCTTAAGACCAGCACGACAGTATCGGCTTGCATGGCCAAGCGTGATGCTGAGGCTTATGCGAACGATCATTATGTGCAAGGCACTTTATCAGTCTTTGTAGACACGACGAATGCATGGGCACAAGTCGCGGTCAGAATGGACCCGACAACGGCAGAGTGTTATGTGGCCTCTGCGAATGCCAAGGGCAATTCAACGGTTGATGTATTGCTTGAACACAATGACGGTGCGGGTGCTTTTACCGCGATAGGATCGACGGTTAACGTTGCATCCGCCCCTGGTGCTGGTGATGTATTAAGGCTCGAATGTGAGGGAACTACTTTAAGGGTTTATTTCAAGGGGACCTTAAGAAAAACAGAAACAGACGCAACGTTATCAACGGGTAAGCCGGGTATCGGTGGTTTTACAGCGGTAACCGAAACAGATGTCCAGTGGGAATCAGGTGAATTTGGTGATCTGACAACCACACCGACTATTTCGTCTATTGACGACACGACCATATTCAATGGACAAAATAATGTAACGATTACCGGAACGAATTTCGGTGCAAGCCAGGGCGTTGGTTTTGTCAAGATATCACCGACTGACAATATCAATGATGCCAATGCGGTAGAGCAGACAGTAACATCATGGGCTGATACATCGATCAACTTCACGGCGGTTCGAGGAACTTTAGATCATACCGACACATTGTATTGCTTTGTCGAGCAAAACCTTGGTGATAGCAATGCGTCCGGTTCAACGCTTTCTTTTGTTGATGAGACACCGGGTTATTTGACTGCCCCTTCGGTAACCCTTCAAGACTCGACCAGTTACAACATCACGGCAGAGACAGACTTTGATGCCACGATGTACGCGGTTGCCGTCAAGAAAGACGAGACAGCGCCAACCATTGCACAGGTCAAGGCCGGCAATGGAACGGGAGATGTAGCGGCACAGGCAAGTGCTAACAAAGCAATGCTGGGTGACACCGAGCCAAGTGATCTGGTTCTTAGTGGCCTGACATTTCCGATCTATGATCTTTACGTTGTATCGAGCAATACAGATGGTGATAGTGCACTCACGACACTGGTTGATGAGGCACTTGATGCCCCGACTGGTAAGCAGCATGTCACAATTGCACTCAAGGAGATAACAGCAGCATCGAAGGCAGATCCTTGTAGAATTACCGTTACAGGTCACGGATTTACCACAGCCCAGCAATGTCGCATCTGGGGTGTTGGTGGAATGACAGAGCTAAACGATGGTGGCGATAAGTCGCTAAGCCCTGATGATGGCCTGCTTTATTATGATGTAACGGTAGTTGATGCGAACACACTGGACCTTGATGACATCGACTCAACCGGATACACGACCTATACAAGCGGTGGTGTTATCGCGCCGGGCATTTCTGTGCTTGAGAACTCAAGTCTTGCCGATGGAGATATCGAACGAATTGACCTCCTGACAAGTTCTGACGGCTATACGGTAACAGCGAATGTTGATGGAACGTTTTCTTATGCCGCTGCAAGCGATCAGTCACGCCAGACAATAGTTGTCGATGCCTACGATGTTTCCCTTGGAGCTATGTGCGGTGAGGCAACGTTCACAATCAACAATGTTGCGCCGGCACTCATTGGTTCGGCAATACCTGGACAGCTATGGATTGTCGATGAGGCAATAACACCAATAGTATTAAGCACTTACATCGATGACTTTGAGGGAGATGTCATTGTCTGGGATGTGGCTAATCTACCTGATGGCGTTACGCACAACGCAGGTACGATAAGTGGCACACCAACAGCGGAAAGCGGCGATGTCGCGGTTGTCACAGCAACAGACTCGGTAGGCGATGCAACGAACATCAATATTGTCTATGCTGTACAAATACCACAGGATGAGGACGGGGAGGTTTCGACCACTCTTAGCAAAGCACAGTTTTCGGTAACGGTCTTACCAGAAAAATCATCTTTTGACATACGCAAAGAGCGAACGGAGTTTAACTGGTGAGCGTTGCTAACGAAATTATACAGATAGAACCAGGCGACAAGATATTGTTCGAATGGAAGTTCGCCAGATGGCTTGGAACCTCAACAATCGCCTCAGTAACATGGTCAGTCACTAACACAAACCTGACGATTTCAGACGAATCAAACACAACCACTACAGCAACCGCCTATTTTTCTGTACCATCAGGCACTGCATTAAATTCAGAATACTGGGTAAAAACACAAATCGTTACAGCAGATACCGTGGCCAGAACAGAATCAAGATCAATACTGGTCAAGGTTGTGAGAAAGACTGGTTAATTCAAATATTTAAAGATTGAGTCAATATGGCCGGAGCACCGAAAGGAAACAACAACGCTGTAAAAGGGAAATTGTGGTCTGATGAACTACGAAAAGCCCTCCTCATGTACGAGAACAAGAAGAATGGAGTCAAGCGAGGTCAAGCCTTAAGAAAGGTTGCCGAACAGGTAGTTGAACTGGCTATGGTTGGAAACAAGGACGCATGGCAAGAGATTGGCAATCGATTGGATGGTAAGCCACACCAAAGCATGGACGTAACCAGCGAATCAACAGTCAGACACATGGTTATCAATGCTAGTCCAGAGGACTCGGTAGAAGCATGGCAGAAGAAGCACCAAGTGTTATCTGGCAGCCCCAGCCCGGACCCCAAGCCTCATTAATAACCTGCCCTGTAGCTGAGATATGTTATGGCGGTGCTCGAGGTGGTGGCAAGACTGATGGCATGATCGCCAAGAATGCGATTAAGGCTGATCGATATGGATTGCACCAGAAGGGCATTTTCTTTCGTCGTGAGCTACCACAGCTTGAGGCGGCAATAGAGCGTTGCAAGGATATCTACTTACCGCTTGGATGGAGCTGGGCAGAGCAGAAAAAGACATTCACGCATCCAAATGGCGCGACATTGAAGTTCAGGCCGTTAGAGCGTGATAGCGATGCTGAGAAGTACATGGGCCATGACTACACGGACATATACTTTGAGGAACTGACCAACTATCCAGACCCAAGGCCTGTCAATAAGCTCAGAGCTACGTTGAGAAGCGGTGCCGGAGTACCTTGCCAGTTTCATGCAACGTGCAATCCAGGTGGACCTGGCCATAACTGGGTGAAGGCAAGATACATTGATCCATGCCCGTCAGGATACGAGGTATTGACTGACAAGGATGGTAATGAGCGGGTATTTATCCCGGCGAAGCTAACAGACAATCTTGAGTTACTGACCGCTGATCCGGGCTATGTGGGCAGATTAAGGCAGGCCGGTTCTGAACAATTGGTCAAGGCTTGGTTGAATGGCGACTGGTCTATTGTAGAAGGCGCATTCTTTGACTGCTGGAGCGATAAAAATGTCATACGGCCTTTTGAGGTGCCTGAGCATTGGCTTCGGTTTCGGTCTTTTGATTGGGGATCAGCTAGACCATTTTCTGTCGGCTGGTGGGCTGTCGCATCAGACGATTATCTTCATAATGCTAGCCGTATTCGCCGTGGCGCTATGGTTCGGTATCGGGAATGGTACGGCTGCAAGAAGGGCGAACCGAACGTTGGGCTCAAACTCTCAAAAGAGGCTGTAGCACAAGGGATACTAGCCAAAGAGCAAGAGGGTGAAAAGATAGCGTACAGCGTGGCAGACCCGGCGATATTTGCCGAGGACGGCGGGCCATCGATTGCTGAGACACATGGCAACGAGGGCATTTACTGGCAGAAGGCCGATAACAAGCGCATTGCAAGATACGGTTCTCCAGGTGGTTGGGATGAGATGCGCCAGAGAATCATTGGTACAAGGTCAGTTGAGGATGACGGAACGATCCTTGACGATGGTGAGCCAATGATTTTCACTTTTCAGACCTGCACAGATTCGATCAGGACTATTCCGGTCTTGCAGCACGACCCGAACAGGGCAGAGGATGTTGACACCAATGCAGAGGATCATGCTGCCGATGAGTGGCGTTATGCCTGCATGTCAAGACCGTGGATCAAGAAGGAGCCAAAGGTTAGTGAGCCAGAGACAGATCCGTGGGGCAGACCAAGAAAGTCAGATGGTAATTGGAAAACGATATGAATAGACGAGAGCTCTTAAATGCAGCCGTATTGACAGTAAGTGCTTCTGCTATACCTGCTGCGGCATTTTCGGCGTGGCCTACAGAGATTGTGTGGAATATTGATCGTACCTTTGATTATGGCAACAAAATATATGTTCTTGGGAGCGTTTCTTCTGGCTTCGAAAGTTATAGTGTTTCAATGGTTATTCCGGGGGATTCATCACAGCAGGAAATAGAGGATTGCAAGTTGATGTTAACTAGTGAGCTTGCCGTTAATGCCTAGAGAAATTAAAGACTTTACTGGTGACTTCGAGAATTTTCTCACAGTCACAGACGAGTCAAGAAACCAGGCAGCCCGTGATCGTGATTACGTCGATCATAAGCAATGGACGGACGATGAGATCAGTAAGCTCGCTGCCCGTGGTCAATCGCCCATTGTCATCAATCGTACCAAGGTCAAGGTCAATTTCCTCACAGGGGCTGAGCGTTCTGGCAGGACTGATCCAAAGGCACTTCCGAGAACACCAGACCATGAGGATGCGGCAGATGCTGCGACCAAAGGGTTAAGATTTGTTGCCGACAATACCGACCTTGATCAAACGGCCTCGGCTTCATTTGAGGACTATATTGTCTGGGGAACTGAGGCGGCTATTACCGAGGTATCAGAGAAGGGTGATGACTTTGAGATAGCGATTAACGGTATAGCGGGGGACAGGTTTTACTATGATCCTCATTCACGCAAGCTGGATTTCTCTGATGCGAAGTACATGGGCATATCGATCTGGATGGACCAGGACGATGCTGTTGCCCAGTTTCCAAAGAAAAAGGACGATATCGAGTCTGTGCTTACCTCCTCGAGTGACTCGGTTGATGGTTCTACCTTCGATGATCAGCCGAAATGGTTGGACAGAAAGCGCAAGCGCATCAGGGTTTGCCGGCACTACTACAAAGAAAACGGGGTATGGCATTTAGCCTACTTCACTGACAGCCTGTTTTTGATGGAGCCACGGCCAAGTCCGTTACTGGATGAGTTTGAGGAGCCAATCAATCCAATCGAGGCCCAGTCTGCCTATATCGACCGTGAGGGTAATCGATACGGCGAGGTCAGGGGTTATATCTGGGTGCAGGATGAGATCAATCATCGCAGGAGTAAGTTCCTGTACATGATCTCTGTACGCCAGACAGTGGGCGACAAGGGCGCGGTTGACGATATTAACGTCGCCAAGTCAGAACTTGCGAAAGCTAACGGTCATGTCGAGACCGTACCTGGCAAGCGGTTCGAACTACTTGAGAACAGTGATGTTAATTCATCGCAGTTTTTGCTTTATCAAGACGGTAAAAGCGAACTTGATTCGATTGGTGCTAATTCTGCATTAAGCGGTGAGCCTGATACGCAACTTTCAGGTAGGGCGATCACAGCGTTACAGCAGGGAGGTCTGACCGAGCTTGCAGGACTCTTTGATGGCCACAGGGCGTGGAAACAGCGTATCTACCGTCAGGTCTGGAATCGTATCCGGCAGTTCTGGGACCAAGAGAAGTGGATCCGGGTTACCGACGATCAATCAGATTTGCAGTGGGTAGGGCTTAACCAGCCCATTACACTGGGTCAGAAGCTTCAGGAATCTGCACAACAGGGCGATGAGCGGGCACAGGCTGCGTTACAGCAGTTGATTGACGATCCACGGCTCAACGAGGTGGTTGAGGTCAGGAATAATGTTGCAGAGCTTGATGTGGATATTGAACTGTCTGAGTCCAAAGATATCGTGACCATCAGGCAGGAACAGTTCGACACCCTTGCACAACTTGCTCAGGCTTATGGACCTCAAGAGGTTCCGTTCGAGGCTATGCTCAGATTGTCTGACATGACGGACAAAGAGGACGTTCTTGAGCTGTTGAAACCAGAGGAGCAGGACCAGGAGCAAGTACAGGCCCAAGTGGAACTTCAGTCGATAGAGGCTGAATCTGAACTGAACAACAAGAACGCTGATACGGCTGCAAAAGCTGCTAAGGCCGCTAAGGATCAGGCAGACGCCGATGCTCAGAATATCGAGAACGAGGTTGTCGCCCAGCAATTAGGGATTGTCAATGGGGCAGCTTGAGCATCTTTTAAGGAAGGAGGAAACCCCTGCTGATACTGCGCTGAACAATGTCAGTGGTGAGCTTGGCGGTGTTAAAGAGACTTTCCGTGCGCTGGTTTCGATGTTGAATGAAATGCAGGGCGCTATTGAGTCGCAAAACCAGGCGATTAACAAGATTGAAGGGCTGGTTCAGTCCAATGGTGATAAGGGGCGTAAAGGTCAGGAGCGCATTGATTCGGCATTAAGGGCAATCAATACTGATGTATCGACCATTCCGCGGAACTTCCCTGCCTTTCCGGAAATACCAACACCCATCAGTCACAGTGAAGAAATTCAGGCCGTGAATAACGCTATCGCCGCAATTCGAATACCTGAGACTGACTTTACGCACATCGTGGATATGCTGAAAATGATTGCCGTCAAACTGGACGAACCAATGGAGGTGGACTTACCAGAACCAGAGAAAAAGAAGTGGCGCTTTGAGATTGAGCGCGAAACGTTCAGCGATGAGATCAAGGAAATACGGGCGTTTGAAGTCTGATGGTCGATAATACGCAATTAAACGCACCCAATATTCCGGGTGGTGATGTAATTGCCACAGACGATATCGGTGGGGTCAAACATCAACGGGTCAAGGTGCAATATGGCGCTGATGGTGTGGCGACTGATGTTACGCCTACGGATGGACTACCCATTGACTGGATGTCGGTACGACATGATGCCTTTGGGAGATTGCGGGTATCGAACCCCGAGACTATTTTTGATTCCAAGCAGATATTCGATAATCAGCCGCTTTTTTGGGATGATCAGGAGGAATCAGGAAGTGGCACGACATCGGTACACAGTGCTGATGCGGCAAGGACAAGGTTGGGTGTTGCCGCAACCACAGCAGGCAAGCGAACGCGCCAGACGTTCATGCGCTTTAACTACCAGCCGGGTAAATCTCAACTGGTATTGATGACCACGGTATTGACCAGTGGCGGGGCGTCCGGCGTGACTTCTGGTGCAGGGTTGTTTGATGATGATAACGGATTTTTCTTTCAGATGGACGGCACTACGCTGAAAGCAGTAATTCGCTCCAATGTCACTGGTTCAGCAGTAGATACCAAGGTTTCACAGTCTGCGTTTAATGGCGATCCACTGGACGGTACAGGGGCCAGCGGCGTGACGCTAGACCCAATCAAAACGCAGATTCTATGGTTTGATATTGAATGGCTTGGCACCGGTTCTGTCAGGTTTGGATTTGTTATAGACGGGGATTTAATTCTTGCCCATCAAGTGAATAACGCCAATACCTTGGGCGTGGTGTACATGAGTACACCTAATCTACCGCTCCGGTATCAGATCGAGAATGATGGCACGGGCGATGCGACGACGCTTGATCATATTTGTTCTAGCGTAATCAGTGAGGGAGGTAGTCAGGACACCGGCGCTGTAAGATGCGCATCGACTGGTATCACGACAATTAATTGTAATACCGCTGGAACGAAATATGTCATTTATGGCATACGCCTGAAGACAACATATTTGGGTGCTACGATAAAGATTATCGGTCAATCGATTATTGCAACGACATCTGATGACTATGAGTGGCAGTTAATTCTCAATCCAACACTGGCGAATGCGATTACCTTTGCCGATGAAAGCAATGGTGCGGTGCAGACCGGCCCTGGGAATGCCGGAAATCCATCGAACAGCACAGCAACAGGCGGCACTGTGTTAGCGGGTGGCTTTGTAAAGGCTGGCGTCAGTTCCGGTTCCAGCGATGTTGATATTCAGACTGCCATTAGATTAGGCGCGGCAATCGATGGCACGAGGGATGAGATTTACCTTATTGCCAGACCCTTTAGTTCGAACGCCGATATTGCCGGTAGTTTGCTCTGGAGAGAGATTCAGTGATTTTATTGCTGAGAAATCTCGGCGGTGCGGGTGGAGAGCGAGTAGTTCCACCTGATAGTGGCGGTCCCGACCCATCGATAGGCCCAGTTGAATCAGATAACAGAATTAATGAAGGCTTGATGAAAGTTATAGAGAAATTTTTAGCCACGGTAGATTAGAGGAATTAAGATGGCAAACTCACAAAACACTGTTAACACTTTCACGGGTGATGACAGCTCTGAATGGTATAAATTTATCGGACCAGTGGTTGCTATATTTAGTGGCGCGACACTAAACGGTACAACAAAAGTTCAGAGGAGAAATCCTACCGGCACGACGGTTGACGTGGTTGGCGCATCGTTTACAACGACTGCTGGCAGCAAGGTTATTGATTATCCCGAGGCTGTGATCACAGAGTTACGTTGGAATGTTGCTAGCTCGACGACCCCTGCGATAGTGGCTGAATTTAAGGGCAGGGAAGCGTAAACCAATGACCTTAGTTCGCGATCTTGTTAGGGATGACACCAGAGAGTTGGTAAGGGAGATTGTTGCGGCCCCTGGCGACACTGCCAATCTTTTATTGGAGAGCAGCGATAATTTGTTGCTTGAAGACGGTTCATTGTTGTTGCTTGAGTAGTGAGTATTCTTGGTTTTGTTGTTGGCGATTCCATCAGTGCTGGAACCTGGCCGCCATTATTAAATACCACTGTAAATGACTTTGCGGGCGGTGGGAACAAGCTGATTGTCCATATCGAGCCTACCTACCAATCAAAGGTAGACAACGCAATTAACACCACGGTTTATACCGTGATACAGGGCGGCGTTAATGATGCTGTAGCTGGTGAAACACTGGCCGACATCAAGACGGCACTAACTTCGATAGTAACCAGTGCAACAACAGGTGGGCTAACCACGCTGGTCATGGGCATGACGCCGTGGAAGAACAATGTTAACTGGACATCGGCGCTTCAAACACTTACCGACGATTACAACACCTGGCTGGCTGCACAGGCATCGATTCAGGGATTCACTTATTTAGATATTTACACGGCGCTAGAAGATCCTGGCACAGACGAACTATTAGCGGCGAATGACAGTGGCGACGGACTGCATCCAAACGCAACCGGCGATGCAATTGTTGCTGGTGTTGCCAACCCGATTATTGACTCACTCTTTACAGGCATAAACATGGCAGATGCAAAAATTTCAGCTCTACCGGCGGTGACTACTGCCGCCACTACGGATGAGTTCGCCGTTAATCAGGGCGGCACATCAAAGAAGATGACTCGTGCCCAGATGCACTCGCTTGAGACTGGTGAGCAGATAACGCTCCCACTTGGTGGTAGCGCTGGAGCGCCTACAGTAGCTTTTGGTGATGGCAACACGGGGTTTTGGGAGGTCATAGACAACAGCCTGAGTCTTGCGATTGCCGGTGTTCAACAATTCACGTGGAACGGCACTGCGTTTATGGGTCCAAGCGCCGGAAATTTCTATATCCCTCACTCACTAACGCTGGCGAATGGCACAACGATCCCTACTTACAGTTGGCAATCTGATACTGATACCGGAATAAGTCACCACATTGCTGATAATGTCTCTGTAATTTGTGGCGCGATTGAGGCTTTGCGAGTCGAGGATTCAGCAGACCTTGCTGCAACTGAAACGTCTTTGTGGCTTTACGATCTGGATAACGGCGCATTACAGCAAGTGTCTGTTGGTGCGGATGATTCAGGCGGTGTCGGATTCAAGGTTTTAAGAATCGCCAACTAATTTATTTTTGAAGTCCTTTAGGGCTTGATGGACGACGCATAACCGGTCGAGACGTGACGACAACGAAAGGTCGATAAACCGCCACCGGGTTTTAACGGGTGAGTAGGAGTGGAACATGGCAGACGAAGCTGAGGAGATGGTTGAAGTAGAGGATTTTGGATTGGATCAGGCATTAGCCGAACCCGAGAAGGAACCTGAACCTGAACAAAGCACGGAAGTAAAAGCCGAGGAAACGGAAGAATCTACGGAAGAATCGAAAGAGGAAACCAAGGAGGAAACGACAGAATCGGTCGATGAGTCGCCTTCGGACTCAGACAAGACTGTTCCACTGGCAGGGTTATTGGATGAACGCGACAAACGGCAGCAAGCGGAACGTGATCGAGATGAGCTTAAGGCTCAGCTTGCAGAGCGTGAGGCAGAAACCGAGAAGCGTCCGTCTGTTTTTGATGATGAGGAAAAGGCTTTCTCGACAATCGAGGAACGTCAGGCGGCTGAAAGGCTGAATGACAAATTCGAGTTGTCGAGGGACTTCATGGGAATGATCAAGGATGATTATCTTGACCGTGAAGCAGAGTTTATGACGTTGGCAAAGGAGGACACGACGCTGCAAAAGCAGTTGCGTGAACACCCGAACCCGGCGCGCTTTGCTTACGAAACAGCGGTACGTCATGCTGAACTCAAGGAAATGGAGAACCTCCCTGAAACCAAGGAAAAGCTGCAAGCCGAATGGCGCGAAGAACTGAAAGAAGAACTTCGCAAGGAATTATCAGAAGAAGCGGACAAGGACAAATCCAAGCGTGACGCCATAACCCCATCTTTGGCTGATCAACGTTCTGTTGGCGGTAACGACGATGTTGTTACTGAAGATCAGAAGGTTGACGACATTTTGGAAAACTAAATGGCAAATACAGTTCCAGCGACATCGCTGAATGTCATCAAGTTCCGACAGGATTTTGCTCGCGAGTATGTGCGGAAAAATCGTCTTTCACCCTATTCGGGTACGAAGGTCGATAACGTCATAAACGTCAAGCAAGATCGTGGGCCGACGATACGCCACCCTCTCGTTTCGAGATTGAAGGGTGGAGGCGTCACCGGTTCTACTACACTGCGCGGAAGTGGTGAAAATATCGGCACCTATTCCTGGGACACGAATCCAACGTATTACCGTCATGCGGTTGAGTTTGACAAGGAAAACCTTGAAAAGACCAACCTGGCGTTAATGCAGGAATCGCGTCCGTTACTCATGGAATGGGCGATGGCCGCCACGCGGGATCGACAGATCCAGGCGATGGGTGCTATCTACAACGGGACCACTTACTCAAATTACGTTGACGCAACGGAGGCCGCCAAGGATGCCTGGCAGGTCACCAATGCCGACCGCGTGATTTACGGCGCTAACATTACCTTAACGGGTGATGACAGTGCTGAGTTGGGTGGAATTGACGGCACCAACGATACATTAACGTCTGTTCGTGTCAGTGATCTTCGGCGTAAAGCCGAGGATGCAGATCCGCATATCCATCCGTTACGAACGGACCAGGAGAGTGAGATCTTTGTACTGTTTGTTGGCTCGATTGCATTTCGCGATCTTAAAGCCAACTTGCAGACACTGCACTCAAACGCTGATGTCCGGGGCATGAAAATCACCAAGGGCGGCAATATTCTTGCCCGTGATGGCGACATGTTCTGGGATGGTGTCATAATCCGAAAAGTACCGGAGATTACGAAGATATTCTCTGCAACGGGCAAACCACTGGCTTCGGCGGGTGCAAGTTCCATTGCGGTTGAACCTGCGTTTCTCTGTGGCACTCAAGGCTTGATGCATGGTATGGGCCAGCTTCCGCAGATTCATGTGGACCGAACCTACGACTATGATTTCCAGCCGGGTGTTGCTGTTGAGTTGAAAGAGGACATCAAAAAGACGTTCTTTAACGACTTCCAGCACGGTATTGTCACTGGCTACTTTTCAGGCGCTGCATAAAGGAGGTGTGATATGGCTGCTGCAACATTAGCAGGAACAAGAGCTTTAACCACCGTTCCTTTGGGCGGTGCGGGTTCAGGGTACGATGTTAAGTGCAACGTCGGTGAAATTACTATCGATGCATTGTCGGAGGATGGCGACATTTTCCAGGTGTGTTATGTACCGGCAGGGGCGACCGTAATTGGTGGCTGGATTCTTGCCGGCGATGGTGATACCGGTATCGAGGCGCTCGACATTGATATTGGCTGGGCTGCAAACGGTGTGGATGCCGCCGATCCCGATGGGTTCGGTAATCTGGGTGTCTGGACTGGTGATGCGACACATGGCGGAAGTTCTGAGGTGGGAAACCAGCTCATGCTCGGCGGTGTGCTGTTATCGGCCGGTCCCAAGACGTTCACGGTTGACACGCTGATTCAGCTTGAAACCAACACCGCGGCTGCAACAGGCGTGGCAATGAATGTTACTGTGGTGGTTATGTACCTCTACAACGACGATTTGTCGGTGGTTGAGCCTCCGGTGTAACAGTTGGGGGCTTCGGCCCCCTTCTTTTTAAGGGAAAGTTATGAATTCATCAACCAATGTAGTTTCTATTGGTGACCCTCCACTTGGTAACACAGTCACAAGTACAGCGTGGTTGGATCAGTCGCCAGCGTACACGCAATGGTATCAGCCGTATTACTCATATCCTGTCTACCAACGGGATCAAGTTGCCGAACTTAAGGCATGGCTTGATGGTTACATGGAGAGCGGTAAATTAACTGAAAAAAAGCTGGCTCGCATTCAAAAGAAGCTAGAAGAATTTACGGGTGCTTTATGAATAAGAAAAAGGTAACGAAGAAGGCGGTAAGCAAACCTGTTGAGAAAGAATCAACCGGCCCTAAATTCAAATATATCGGTGATGCCGATGACATGATGATTTATGGAAGGTTTTTTGATAAAGGTATGCCGACGCTGGTTGATGATGAGGCTATTGCCGCAAGACTTTCTATCAATACGGACTTTGAACGCTGTTAATTGTTGAGAACTGGCAGCCTCAAGGACTGGCCCACTACGTACTTTCCACATGGCAAGGCAGGGGCAGGGTTGAGGAGGTTAAGGACGATTCGGCTGACAGACTGAGGTTTGTTGCGCGGGCGACACAAGCCTTCAAAGCGCGTCAGATCCCGTGTAAGCGCCTTCGAACATGGCTGAACGTGATGCTGCCTGATAAGGCAAAAGGCTATGACAAGGGCTATCCGCACGTCCATGTGGACAACAGAGCGACAACCCTGGTCCATTACATCGATGTTGGCGATAAACCGCCTGCATTGGACGTATTTGAGGGCGACGAGGTCGTTTTTTCAATGATTCCACAGAACAACCAAACCGTGTATATCCCGAACGGGGTAAAGCATGGTGTCTGGAGGAATAATGGCACAAGGCCGAGAATAGCGTTAATCGCGACAGCATACCAATGAACCATAAACGAAAAAGACACCCACATGCCCGAGCTGGTTGCAAGATGTGTAAGCCACAGAAAAAAGTGTCCGGGTGGAAAGGAAAGGTGGAGATTGAGGTTTGCGGCACAGGCGGGTTTGGCAAGATTCGTGATAACGTGCACAGCAGAAATGATATGCGAGACATGGGGTTTTAAGTGGCTACAACGACAGAAATGCGTCAAAAAGCGGCTGAACGGCTTTATATCGTCGGGCGTGGTCAGACCGTGAAATCTCAGGACCAGAACGATCTGGATAATGCCTATACAGAGGTTTACGGCGAGCTGGACGTTAAGGGCTTGACCACATGGTCATCAACGGATGACATTCCTGATGAGTTTGTCAACGATATTGTGGCCATGATGAGCCGGCGACGTCTTGATACCTATGCGGTTGCGGAGCCGCGTCGTAGCCTGATTATTCAGGACGATCTGGTGGCGGAACTTAATATTCGGGAGATGCAGAACCAGGGGCGTGTCGGAGAAACTGAAATCGAGGAATTTTAGTGAGAGTGCCACTGCCTATCGTGGGTCCAGCTTACCAGTCACGTTCGCTTCCGTTATCGGCTCAAGTTACTAAAGGATTAATGCCAGAAATTAATCCAGAAGGGCGCAGCATTATCTCGCTGCATGCTTATCCCGGCCTTTTGAGTTTTGGCACACCGACGGCTGCGAACTTTCGCGGCCATGATGTCATGTCAGACCAGTTATACGTGGTTGCCGGTGGCGAGCTTAGACAGTGGGATGCCGACGGGGTAATCGTTGCCGGTTCTAAAGGGACGGTAGGCGGTACGTCAAAGTGTGACCTTGCCAATAACGGCGATCAGTTGATGATTGCAACCGGTGGGCCTTTGTATATGTATACGGCCTCTACCGATTCGTTCGATGAGATAACGGACGCGAGCATCACAAATCCTTCAACGGTTGATTATCTCAACAGCCAGTTTATTTTCGATAATAACGATGAGACTTCAAGTAAGGGAGAATTTGTCACAACGCAGGTGAGTGAGCCTTTAACGGCGGGTGATTTTGTCGATGCGCTCGACTTTGCGGTTGCCGATACCCACCCTGACGACATATCCAGAATCAAAGAATATAACGGCCAGGTGTATTTCTTTGGCTCGAACAGCATTGATCCGTGGTGGAACTCAGGGGTAGGTTCACCTCCCTTTGACCCGATTATCGGCGCATCCCGTCCTTATGGGCTTGCTGGAAAGTGGGCGATAGATGTATCGGATGAGTTTATCTATTTCCTTGACGACCAGAGAATCCCAAGACGAATGTTCGGCCTTCAGGTGCAAAATATTGGTAATCCGGCGCTGGGCCAGGAATGGGCTGACTACGTTCGGGTCAACGATGTCACGGTCTTTACCTTTACTTTGGACCATGAACGCTATGTGCAGTACAACTTTCCAGGGCCTAATAAGAGCTGGGTATACCACGAGTCCTCGGGTTCCTGGTTTCAGCTAAGTTTCGGCACTGACGAGCGCAGACACAGGGCTGATGGATATGCTTTTGTTTATGGCAAACATCTGGTCTTTGATTACGAGACATCAGAGGTTTATGAGCTTGACTTTGACACCTTCACAGACAATGGCACGGTCATCCAGAGGAAAAGAGCGACGGCGGTTATTCATGGCGGGCTATACGGTTTCCCCGGTGCCGAGATGTCCTTCGATCAGGTTGAGTTCGTTATCGAGACAGGACGGGGTCTAACCACTGGACAGGGTTCGGACCCGCAGGTGATGATCCATTATTCTGACGATCACGGACGCACATGGTCTGCCGAGGACTGGCATGAGGTCGGGGTTGGCGGTGAATATGACCAGAGGGTTGTGTTGACAAGACAGGGCAGAGCTTTTCAAAGGGTGTATGAACTGACGTATTCAGAACCGACACCTTTTGCGATTATCGAGGCAAATGCGGATGTAACGGTGCTATGACATCACCATTTCTTGTGCCGTTACCCAGAAAGATCGCAGATGATCCTGAACTGGCACCGTATTTTAACCAGTTGAACAAAACGCTACACGATTTAACGACCAAGCAATTGGATGCAATTGATAGTCCGACCGCAGATGTCACGTCATTAAAAACCGCAGTTGATGGACTTATTTCAGCTAATCAAACACATGGGTTGACTAAATAGGAGCTTGGCATATAATGCTAAGTGATTGAAATATATGGGATTTATTCGCGATTTGTTTGGGGGCGCGGCACGAGATGCGGCAAGACTACAGGCGGATGCCTCTGACCGTGCTATTGCATCTCAGGAGCGATCAAGGGACGTTGCGCGCTCTGACCTTGCGCCGTTCAAAGATGCTGGTGCCGGCATTCTTGACTTTCTGGGCGACTTTGTAAGAGAAGGCCCGGAGACAGAATTAACCCGCTCGGCAGGCTTTAACGATATTCAGCGAAGCTCTGCGGCGCGTGGCAAGCTAAATTCCGGTGATACGCTTGAGGGTCTGACGAGCTTCAATAATCGTCTGAATGAGGGTAACAGACAGAATCGCTTCAGCGAACTATTCAATCTTGCAACGCTTGGCGCAAATGCGGCCAGTGGTCAGGCGAATGCATCGCTCATCTCCGGTCGGGGCATTGCCGATACGATTGTCGGCAAGGGTGATGCATTGGCCGCTGGTCGTATTGGTTCATCGAATCAGATAGGTAAGACCTTGAAGGGCATTACTTCATTCCTGACTGCCGGGCTTAATAAGCCTAAACAACTTATTGGAGCTACTTAATGCCACGTTCAGATGCCAGGTTAATACTGGCTGGAAATATTCCGAATCCCTTAGAAGGTATTGCCGAGGGCCGGGAGATCAAGACCAGGAACAAGCTGCTTGACCTTGCCACGCAATCAAATGAATTTCAGCTTGAAAGCGCGAAAGAAGATCGTGAGGCGTCCAAGCAAAGTGCTGGAAAACTTGCACGTGCCACTGACTTTGCCATTGATACTTTAAAGCTTAAAACTTTTGTTGACAATGAAGATATGCCAGGTGCGGTTCGTCACTTACAAAAAAGACTTCAGCAACTGGAAAGCACTGGCAGGGACACAAAAGATACGGAGCTTCGACTTCAGTTGTTAAATCAAGGACAGGGCGGCGCATTAGCCAGTCAGCTTGAGTCTGATCTGGTTGAAGGGCAACAGGCCGGCATTATCGAGCCTGTTGGTAATGCCGCCAGCCCTTCTCAGAAATCAACGCCATTTCGAGTAACTCGTCCAGATGGTAGTCAGGTGGTTGTTACACCAACATTTGATCCAAACAGCAACAGTGTTGAGTTAATTGAAACGCCATTTGAGGGGTCTGTGCAGTCCTCATTGGGAGAAACGCCAGCAGAACGACAAAGGCGCGAAGAATTGACTGCCGGCGGCAAGCGTACCAATGTTATTGATGCCGATCTTTCAAGGTCAGACCAAACAGCAGGTGCAGCGGCAGAGCAGGCGCGGCAGGTTGAGGCCGCAAGACAAGAAGCCCAGGTTGCCGCAATACCGGAAAAAGTGCAGGCACAATTTGAGGCAGAATTTGCCGCAGAGGCACCCAAGCGTATTCAGGCGGCGAACTCGAGTATTGCCCGCATTGACGGTGTGATGGAGGAGGCTAACCTGGCTATTCAGGATATATCTGGCAGCACTACCGGCATACAGGGTCAGGCGCTGAGGAACGTCGCCGGCACCTCTGCTTTTGCCCTTGCCAGAAAGATAGACACGATCCAGGCGAATCTCAGTTTCGACAGGATTGCGGAGATGCGCAAAAACTCTCCAACAGGCGGTGCCTTGGGGCAGGTATCTGAACGCGAATTATCGCTTCTTGGTGCGGCTGTGGTGTCTTTGGATCAGGCGAATAGCGAGGAGGAAGTTCGAAGGGCGTTCGAGAAAGTGCTTACGCACTACAATAACTGGAAGGCGGTTATCTCTGGGCAGGTTGATGCCGACGAGGCGCTGCTAGACGGACAACCACAAACTACACAGCCACAAACAGAGACTTTCGATGATGGTACAACGGTGACATTCAACTGATGGAAACAGCAACAGTAACATTTCCAGATGGCCGAACAGCAACCGTATCAGGCCCGACACGCGAGGCGGTAATGGCCAGGATAGAGGCTATTAGAAATCCTGAGCCGTCGATTAGTGAGCCTGTTCAAAACCTGAATGCTCAAAGCCTGAATGCTGAGACGGCGGAAGGCCCGCCGCGTACAGAGCTTAATCCTATTGAGTCTGGTATTCGCTCCGTAGGTCGTGTTGCAACATCTCTTGGCACCAAGGCAGCCGCCGGACTTACCGGTATTGCTACCGCGGTCAGAGGCGGTCCAGGGGGGTTGACGCCAGGCAGTATCAATCGCTCTGCGGAGGCTGTGAGAGACGTTGAGGCCGCTGGAGACAGGTTATTTGCAGCGGAGTCACCACAGCAGATCGAAGCGGACACGAGGCTCAGTGAGGGTATTGAGTCTGTTGCCAAACCTGTTAAAACGGTTCTTTCTGCCGTTCCATTTGCTATAGGCGGCAGCGAAGAACGCGAAGAATTTATGGATGTTCCTTTGGGAGATTATTTGGGAGAACTGGCACAGGACAATGGCGCGTCTCCTTTGGTCGCGACCTTTGCCGAGATTTCTCCTGATCTGGCAGCGCTAGCCGTTGGTGCTGGTGGTGCTAGCAAAATTAAGTCTGCAATTAATAAACCGAAACTGCCAACTGTAGAAGGTCTACGAACAGAATATAAATCTTTGCTGAAGGTAGTGGATGATTCTGGCGTTGCGATAACCAACGATGCATTTGAAACCGCGGCCATAAAGATGATTGAAGAAATGTCGCAAAAGGGCGTTCGCTCAAAATTAACGCCAAAAACTCAGTCATCGTTGGATGAAATAGTCAAAGAGGTTGAATCAGGTAATCCGCTGACGCTGAAAAAAGCAGAAGAAATTCGCCGGATTATCAAGCAGGGTCAAAAGAGTATTGAGGGATCTGATGCGGCCACCAGCACTATCTTGCTGCAAAAGTGGGACAAGTTTATCGAAACGGTTGCGCCCAAAAACTTAAGTGGCCCAGCAGGTGTTGCTCCTGATGAAATTCGGCAGTTCATAAAGTCGGCGCGTGGCATCTGGACCAGGGTGAAGAAAACAGAAACTGTTGAGAGCGCGATAGACGCGGCTCAACTTACTGCAAAACGTAATTTTTCTGCCTCTGGCCTGGAAAACGCTCTCCGGTCGGAATTTGCAAAGATCGCCAGAAAGAAGGGTTTTAAAAAGCTATGGACGGCAGAGGAACAGCAGTTTATTCGCGCTGTTGCCGAGGGAACTAACTTTCGAAATGCAATGCGCCTGCTTGGTAAGGCTGCACCGACAGGAATTGTTTCTGGCGGCATTGGTGCCGGTGTTGGCTTTCAGATTGCCGGCCCTGCTGGGGCCATTGCGGTTCCAACCGTTGGTATTTTGGGCCGGCTTGCCGCAAGACGCGGCACAAAGAAGGCCGCAATCGCTGCAAGAGAAGCGGCGGTGAGAGGTCCAAAGAAGTGATTACAGCTTGCCGGCTAGTGGTGCCTGAAGCACTAAAAACGCAATCCAGGCAACAAGCCCGAGTGGCGTATTTACCAGCATTGCTGCGTAACACACTGGAACGGCTATTAACCAGATTATCAACATACTTTACTCCAATATTTTAGTTCGGCTTTTTCGCGTGCTGTGATTGCTTCGGAAAGAACGGTAAAGCAACCTAAGTAAATAACTTGTTTGTTCGCTGTTATTCTTGCAACCCATTTTGATTGTTTTTTGTTCCAATAAACACCAACGATACCGGATGACGTTTTTGATGTTTTCCGGCGATTTTGTGCTTGTTGTGTTGCGGTAGCCCACCGACAATTATCAGGTTCGTAATTGCCGTCGTTGTTAATCCGATCAATTGAGTGCGCTGCACTTGGTCGTGGGCCAATGTCGTCATAAAATGATTGAAAATTATTTATCCATTTTTTACACACATTAATTTTTCGTTTTATATAGCGAGGATCGTTATTACATCTATTTTTCATGCCTGCCCAAGCATTATATTCTTGTGTGTGTCTCATACCGTGGGTTGTTGATGCAGCTTTTACTACGTCTGCGTTATAACATCCGCAAGAAATGGTGTTACCGGATGTAAGATTATTTTTTAACACGGTTGTATAATTTCCGCATTTACATTCACAAACCCAAGTTGTTGTGCGATCTCTGGTCGGCCCCTTCTTAAGAACCGTTAGGCGGCCAAATATTTGGCCTGTAATATCAATTAAGCTAGTCATGCGACATATTCTATAACGTAATTACGGAGAAGTACATTGGCGTTCGTACCTTTAGCAAATATCCCTGTACAGTTAGCTGATGGCACCACCTCATTAAACCTTAGTGGTGGTACGCTTGAATTCTTCCTTGCAGGAACGTCGACACCGACGAATATATTCAGCGATAACTCCGGAACAGTTGTTGGTACGTCTGTCACATTAAACTCTGCGGGCTATCCGGAATCTGGCGGAAACGTCCTGACGCTGTTTCGAGATAGCTCGGTAAGCCTTAAGATCGTTGGCAAGAACCTTGCCGGCACGACCATATGGACCGGTGACAATCTCAAAGACTCACTGGTTATCCTTGCAAGCACCGCGAATGCAGAGGGTGCATCGCTTGTCGGGGTCGAGGACTCTGCGGGTAATTTCGCTGATGCCAATGTCGAGGACGTACTTGCAGACATTGGTACAAACTATCTAAAAGACGATAGAAACCACGCCAGTATTACCGCGATCTATACCTTCCTTACCGGTAGTCTGGGAATGGCGGATAACTTTATTACAAGGCCGCATATCGGTGATTACGCGATAAGACATGCGGTCGTTACACAAATCGACGGAACGCCGGACTTTGATATCGCCTCGACAGGGGCTAACTCTTTTGTCATCACATTAACGCAGAACGCCACATTCTCAATAAGCAATCCATCAGCGACAGGACGGTTTTGCGAGGTACATATCAAGATTATTCAGGATGGGGCGGGAGGCGCTTATACCGTTACCTGGCCTGCCTCTGTCTTATGGCCCGGAGGTACTGCACCTACAATATCAACGGGTAATGATGCGGTTGATGATGTGACGCTATGGACCATTGATGCCGGTACGACATGGTACGGAAACTTCAGCCAGGCATACGCATAATGATGGTACATCAAACACAAGACTCTGAGGGTCCTGTTGCCAATGGTGCTGCGCTTACAGCAACTGATCTAACCAATACCGGATCGCCTGCACAGAGCATTGTATATTCTGGCATTAGGTTTGGTGCAGATGGCGAGCTATATAAGCTCAATTCAGTCGGCGGCGTGAGTCGGTTTGGTACATGGATGCTAACCGGTGTTAATACTGACTACTCAATAACACGAGGAACCGTTACAGGAACATTAACAACCGATGCTGGTGCCGGTCCTTTGCAATTAAATGCAAACCGTGATTATGACGTGCAGAACCAAACGCCCTCATCAACCGCAACAGCTTCCGCTACTTTCACTGTTAAAGACTGGAATGCTGGATCGCCCACAGTAACCTATGACTTCGAATCGTATGCATTCTCTGCAACGATGGAAAGTCCATGACACTCAACGAGAAGCAGATATTATTTACTGAACTACAAGCAAGATGGACTGTCTGGTGTTTCGATAACGGATATCCGATCATTCTTGCGGAGGCGTTCAGGCCGACTTGGGTTGCTGAAGAATATGCGCGTCGCGGAAAGGGAATTAAAAACAGTGTGCATACCAAAAAACTGGCCGTCGATGTGTTCCGCACAATCGACGGTGTTGTTACCTGGGATCTTGAGGCATATGAGCCAATTGGCGAAAAGTGGAAGACTATGCATACGCTTTGCAGATGGGGCGGAAATTTTCGCAACAGAGATGCCGTCCACCATTCATTCGAACACAACGGGGTGATGTGATGGTTCCGCCAGACTTTTTCAAAATCTACTGGATATGCTGGATTGTTATTGGATTCGGTGTGGTCGAGTTCATTGCGGTTCGTTATCAGATACCGAACGCTGCCTTTTCAAACTTTATCTGGTGGATTACCGATACCGGATCAGATGGCGTTCGGGATTGGTACAGGTGGGTTGCTCGTGGACTGATGGTGCTGTTTTTCATTTGGATAATTCCTCATTTTTTCACTAAATGGAACGTTTGAACATGGCGAAGAAAAAAGAAAGCACGAAAGAGCGGATATCTAAAGCTGATGATCGCGCCCTGATGTTGGTGAAGAAATACCCGGTTGTGTTTGTACTGGTGATCTTTATCGGATTCACGGTTGGCTTGTCAATTGGAGCGGCGTTATGGGCGTTTTAGGTAAGGTATTTGGTTGGCTTGGTGGCGGCGCTGGTAAGGCTGTTACTGAGGTTGCGGGCGGTGTCGCCGATATTGTCGAGCGATGGAAGCCCGGCGAGGGTAAGCGCCAAGAGCTAGAAATGGAGGTTGCTAACTTCCTTGAGAAGTCATACGCAAGCGCAAGAGCGCACGACCAGCCAATGAACTCTGGTATCGCCATCATTGATGCCACAGTGAATGGCGTTAACCGCTTGATCAGGCCGTGGGTTACAATCACCGTGGTTGGCAGTCTGTTTGGCTATTGGGAACTACCACCACCACAATCGATTGATCCGCAGTATTGGACCATTACGCAGATTATTCTCGGTTTCTGGTTTGGTGGGCGGTTCCTTGTGAAAGACATCCCACAAGCTATCAAGTCAGTAGTGCGATGAACGATTTCATCAAAACCATGATTGCCTGCCTTGTGCTTTTAGGCGGTGGCATTGCATGGGCTGTAACTAATTTCACCCCACAATCTGATTTCGATAAGCACCTTGATGCTGAACTGTCCCGTTATGTGCTGGACTTAAAACAGTCAATCCGTGATATCAACAGGCTGCTTGATGATGATCCGTATGACGAATATCTCATTGAGGACCTTGAGGATACAATTGCTACGCTGTGCGAAATCAGACCAGACGACAAGTTGTGTCAGTAAATGGGCGAGGTAGTACATCCGGCAGAAGGCATTTATCTGTCAAAGTTTTTAGCAGGTGTAATGGCTGTCTTAATTGCTGCCGGCATGATTGGTGCGTTTACAAATCTTTGGTATCTGAACTCGAAAGCAATTGTATTCGATGAGTTTATTTTGCACAGTCAATTACCTGATTCTATTCGTCCGGGTGCTTTATCACGACGTGAGTGGGAACTGGAACGGCAGATTATTACCGCTGAACTAAAGGCCATCAATGTCAAACTTGACAGGCTAACAGACAGGATGGGCGATGATGGATCGTGAAAAAAGGTAACGTGGTGGATAATGGAGCAATTCCCTGGATTATTGAATGGTTGTGGGTTCCCCTATATGTGGCTGTTGTGGAAATATTCAGACGTTTTTTCGGCTTAGGCAGTCGTGTGTCTGTGTTAGAGTCCGATAAGAAGTATTTGGACGAACAGCACAAAGAAACCATCTCGACCCTGAAAAGCCATAACGATGCTGTAATTACTGCAATTACCACGGTACAGACTCAAACAGACACGAACGGCAAGAGGATAGGTTCCATTGAACAACACCTCAGAAAAGGAAAAGATTGATCAGGTCATATTGATTGCTCTGATTTTCTCCATGATCGCCATTGCTTTTTCAGCGGCCGCAATAACATGGTCGGTATCGCAAACAACGTCGATGCGCTCAGACCTTGATCACGCATTAGATAAGGTCGATGTTGCAGAAATATACATAAACAATCTACACGCTGATTTAAAGGCGCATGGATTTAATCCAGAGGAACGAAAATGAGTAACAGATCGTGTAAGGGTGCTATATGTTGCAGTGCAGTCGCAGCGAAGATTAGCATGATCGATCGTTTGATACTGAATCGATTTATTGAAGATGATGAAACCCTTGATCTTATTATTGACATGGGCGAAAAAATTGACAAGAAACTCACGAAGTTCATTGAAGATCAATTCAGGGATGACTAGAAAAGTCTTTGTGGTATTTTATTGATGCGTCCCTTACAGCATCAGCGGCAGCATCGATTGTTTTATGTATTCCAAGGTATATCGATTTTCCTTGAAAATTTATTCTTGCCATGAACTTACCGTTGTGCCTTACGACGCCCTTTGTTCCTGTTGTGTTGTCTGATCGAATCTTTGTATTACAGTTATTTTGTGTTCTGGTTGCTATTCTAAGGTTAATTATTCGATCATCGCTTCGGTTTCTATTTATATGGTCAATAAATAGCGGCGGCCATTCTCCGTGAACGTATAACCAAGCTAGCCTACTGCGTTGGTATTCGACACGACGTATTTTTATTTTTGTATACCCATTCATATTCAAACATCCAGCTTCGTTTCCAGGCAACGCTCTTGCACCGCACTTTTTACGCCAAAAGAAACGTCCTGTTTCTGGCTCATAACGCAATAGACTAAGTAATTCGCTATGTGTAATCATTTACAGAAACTGCACTCGCAGCCATTATAGTGAGATGCCCCGCAAATCTTGCAGGGCCATGAGCCGTGCTTATCACAAAATAATTTATTACCCATAATTGTCTGTACGCTCACTGCCCTTTACCGTCACAGCCACGTCCGCGACAAATCGAGCACCAATGCCATTCCTTTGCTTTGCCGGCCCAAAGATAGATGACGTCTACCCACCAACCGCACCAACCATCACACTGCGCGCATTGATTCGGTAATACCAACGAAAGCGACTGTTGCTCAATCATCGGTAGCGTGCCCCTTACCGTCTGCGTCGTGGTCGGGAATCGGCTCGGCATCGTAGTAGCGGCTCTTGTGAGCGTCGCATAGAAGAACCGATACGCCGTACTGGTCAAGGCCGACATGAGTGGCAAGCGTGTCCGCGTCGTCATCCTCACTACAGATTATGCAGAGATCGCAATCGCATCCTTCGCCTGGTACATCGCCACAGACACCGCAAATAGAGTCCGGCCCGTAATTTGGACTTAATGCGCCGCCGGTACTGTTGTCGTAGGTTCCCATTACCCGCGTCCTTTCTCGGCGGGAGTGAGCCAGTCTGAATAACATTCCTCCATCCATTCCCAGACCGCATCACTTCCCTTTTCAACCAGTAACTCGAATCCCTTTTTCGCGTTGAGCCCCGATCCGTCGTAGTAGCACTTGCCGCCAGTGAACTCGCAATCGTCATCTATAGACTCTTGGCCCTCGTATTGAGGCACCTTCGAGTGATAGCCAATATCTGCCGGAAGCGGCTTGTGGTGCATATATCGAGTACAGCCTTCTGACAATGGCTTCAAATCCATTTCGGCCTGTACATGTGGCAGATGCCATGATGTGTAGACAACGAACTGGACTGCACCTTCCGGCCCCATCAGATACCACCGCATATCTGCGCCGTGAATGCCGTAGTTTTTCGATGGGTCGGAATGTCGTTTGTCGAAAGCCGGCGAGAACTCAATTTTCTTATCAAAGTTCACTGTCTATCTCCGTCAGTGTTCACGATATCGTCCCGGCCAATCCACGCTCAGGACAATCCTCATACCCAATACATTCGCCTTCCTCATCACATTCCAGGATTATTCCGTAGCCAAAACATTTGAGGCACATGACTATCATCTCAACATCCGCCCCAGAATAACCCCACCAGCAATCATCATGAGCATTGGGATGACATAAGCTGCTTTGGTGTCAAGACCAATCCATACGATGCCAGTGGCTATCATAAATGTACCGGTCCAGAACTGTGCTTGAATGTTCATTGTGCTACCGGCCATGCGGCCAAAAGACTGGTCACACGATTGGTTGGAAGCGGCTTTTTCTGCACCAGAGGAATATCTTTGGTGTATCGCTTAACCGTGGATTCCCCGATGTGCGCAATCTGCGCGATGTGGGCGTAAGTCATACCATCTGTTCTCATTTGCCGGCACTGCTCTATCTTTTCAAAGGGTGTCTTGTGGCTGGGTGGCTGGCCTTTTTTGGTGAATTGTGACATTACATTGCCCCTATCTTTCCGACCAGTTCGTTGAGCTCAAAAACAAACTCATCGATATCCGTTCGCAGCGCAGCTATGAATTCTTCATCGCGTTCAACGCGAATGATTAGCGGCGGCAGACCTCGGCAGTAGCTGAGAAAATCTACCCAGCTTCGCTGCGAGACCATTAGCTGCCCTTGGCACTGTGCCTTGTGTTCTGGCGGCAAACCCCCTGCTAAGAGCCTCTCAATCTGAATAGAAGCCTTCGCGGTCTTTATCTCGAGCATACCCTTATCGCCAATAAGCCTGTCCGGGCTGCACCCACAATTACCGTTCTTGATAAACCCAACTATGGCTGGCTCTGTGTCACGAATCATGGCATACAGATCCGCAGCTTCTTTCTCCTGTTCGTGACCGCGCTGCATGTATTCGTTTTTGTAAGTTTCCTCTGGTTCGCCAGTGATAATTTCTCCGGTTAGCCTTGAAAGCAGTTTCTGTCTGCCCTTCGGCAGCCCGCCTCTTGGACCTTTCTTGGCGATGACATCGGAAAACACTGAAGCAGTGGGAATTCCACAGCGAGCAGAAAACCACTCAGGGCTGTTTTGCTCAAAGTCGAATATCTCCATCATTACGATGCGTTCCGCTTTGCTTTGAGCTTCGAAACAACCAGCTTGTAATTTGAGGCGAAAATATCCTCAAGCGCATCAACGCCGCAAGCGGTCAGAAATTTATTTTTGTTTGCATCAACCTCGCTGATAAGAGCCTCAAGGTCTGCTACCTGAGTCTCAGTGATCGTCGGCTCACCGGCAGCGTTGCCGTCGTCATCGCCTGCGTCCTGCGAGACAGTTCCAGTTACAGATTGAAACGTTTCTATTTTGAGATAAGTGATAGTCGACTTGATTTGCTGAAGCTCATTCTTGGAGCCGGATTTATCAGGAGGCCCGGACATCGTTACAGACTCGTTATGCCCAAGCGTGTGCGACAGAATACAGGTCACTGAAATACCATCCGATTGGTCAATGGACCAACGAGCATTCAGTCCAAATGGGGCCATAGCAGGACCAACGGTGTTGACCAGGTTACCTATGCCGGTATAGCGCGAACCATACTGCGTGTTCTCCTTGTCCTTGGTGACCGTCACCTGTTCTTTCTTGAACTCAGACAGCGCCAGTTGATACGCTTCCCTTGCCTGATCTGCTTTCCAGATGCGCTCAAGTTCCATTAGTTTTTCGATCCGATCCAGGTCGTGACCCTTTTCAACCGCGATCTGCAACATGTGCATCGGCGTAATAGTGGTAACCGCTGAATCATTTTTTTCTGCAATTGCTGTGTTCATTTGGTTTCTCCTACCATTCGCCAACCTCTCAGCCAGCTTTTAATCCAAGACGCAGACTTTCCCTGTTTGCGATAAATGCGAATTCGTCTTTCTTCCTCTTTGAAGTTCATCCTCTCCACCGCTTAGTCCTTATTGCCTGATAGGTCCAGTAGATAGCCAGACAGACAAGGAAATACCAGAATATGTCTGCAATGTTCATTGGGGTTCCTGTCGGTTGTAGTCAGCGGATTGCGGCAATTTCATCTGCGGTCAACCCTGCTGCTTTCGCCTTTTCTATTGCCGCAATCCGCTTTGCAATGCGCTCGTCACCAGCGTCATCTTCTTTTGAGGAGCGCTCTATTCTTGTTGGTCCAAGCCATTTTCCATCCACCTTCAGGGCAATCTCTCTAGTAACGCGACAATCACTCCCTTGGACGCTTTTCTTTCTGCCCAGTCGTAATGCCGTAGATTTCGACTCGCACACTGCATACGGTATTGAATAGCCCCGGCCCTCTGTCAGATCAGAATTACTCCATGCAACAAAGACCATTTTAAAATCTTGAATATCTGGCGTCATGATCCTTCCTTCTTGATTCGCAATACCCAGAAACCATCGTCACGCTCAATCCACTCGCCAAAGCTAATCGATGCTCCGAGTTCGTTCTCGACCTCTACAAAGCGGCCAGCCTCCGGTCCTGGTGGGCCATCAAAAACAATGTCTATAAAGGTCATTTCTTCTCCTCGGTAGCGAGACGTCGTGCATCATCGGTAACCATCAGTGCAAATCCTTCACAGCGTAAACATCCTGACCTTCCATCTTAAGCCGATAGTCGCTGCGCATTAAAAAATCGATGTCTTGTATACTCCAGAGAGTGACACAGACCCTGTTCTGGTGTGCCGCCTTGTATAGCGTCCATTTTGTGTAGTTCATGCCGTTACTCCCGGCTGCCAGACGCATTCATCCCATGTGGTTGTCTGGTGTCCGTCGTATTCGTCTGGGATGGGGTAAAGACAGCTTTGGCAAACACCCTTTTTTGGTCCAATTTGCCAAGCAACACCGCTTGACGCCTGCCAGTCATTTTCTGGCATGCGCCTTTCCAACGTGACTATTGTTCCGTCACCAAGACCAATATCATCAGCGCCAGCCCCTTTTTTAAATAAGGCCCTATCTCCCGGATTCCATTGACTCATGCTACCTCCGATATACCGTTATCAAGATTGAAATCTCGGGTGTAATCGTCCAGCTCACCCTGAATGGTGTCCTCATAGACGCTCAGAGCCGCGTTACGGAACATACTCTGGAAGTCGTAGGTATCAGCCACCCCCAGCATCATTTGGCTAAATACGGCCCTCTGATAGCCCACAGGAAGGTTTGCAATGACCTCGTTAACGTCGGTAGCGTCCTGCTCTATATAGGCCGCTACGAGCCTCTGGCGCTCTGTGACGGGCAACTCACCAAAGTCCACAGACCCAGGGGTTTCTCTGGCTACGATCTCTGCTATCAGCGCTTGAAAGTCCATTATTGGTCCTTGGGGTCGCGCTCAGACTCTATAGCCTTCACAGCATCACGAAACTTACGGGAAAGCTCTAAAACGGTGGCGGCAAAGATCTCGACTTGCTCGTCATATGGCCTACCTTGAATTGCCGAAAGCAGTAATATTCCAACAGTCAAATCAGCGTTGTTGCCGCGTACCTTGCCTTGCATTTCTTCTTCATCATCCATTGGTAGCGTGTCCTTTACCGTCTGCGTTCCGGTCTCTAATTAGTCCGTCTTCCCAAACCGGGTGTAGATCGATGCTCTTGACCATATCGTCGGCGCCTACCCATGTTTCTGACCATCCAAAAACGCATCGCTTGCCGCCTGGGTCCATGTATGTAACTTCGTATCGCTGTCCTCGGTCGCCGACTGCGTGTGGCTTTCCACCGCTATGGGTCATAGTCCTTTCTCATCTCGCTCGTTGATTGAATGTAACGATAGCACAGTACGGAAGAATTGCAAGTGATAATTAGCTTTAATTCCGTACCTGTCTATGTTAAGGTTCCGTACATGACTAAATACAACTATGACAGGTTCGATCTTCGAATGAACCAACAAGAGAGGCAAGCCCTTGAAAAGCTTGCTGAAAATGACGGTGTAACCATGTCAAAATGGGTCAAAAACCAGATCCGAAAAGCGGCCAAACGAAAAAAGGTCTGGGCGTGATGAGCCGTCTGCCACCAGAAATAAGGCGCGGCATGATAGTCGCATGGATATGCTTGATAATTTTATTGGTTGGCATTATCGGATTTGGTCACCTTCCCGGCCCAACAGATGTTTGTGGCGTTCTTGAAGATTGTTATTGGGAGTCAAAATGACTGAGAAACAGTTCTTATCAATAATGCTGTCTATCGCGTTTTACGGTAGCGACACGGATGGCTGGTTTATGGCGACAGTCGGCATCGTCATGATTGTGTTTTACGTGCTGACCTGGCTGGAGTTCCGGCAAGCAGAGAAACTATCTGACGGCAAGCTGAAATATCGCAAGCGGGATTATCAGTGATGACTGAAGACGAAGCAAAAACGAAGTGGTGTCCGATGGCGCGAGTGATTCACTTTCACGATAACGATGGTCCTGGTATATCGCCGGCAGCAGGCAACAGGGGCGCTCACGGACAGCCAAAACCAGAATCGTTATGCATAGCATCAGACTGCATGATGTGGGTGGCGACTGATAACGAATACCCGACACAACCCAGTGAGACAACTGTTCGTCATCCACTGAGTAATGTCAAACCAGCCGGCCACTGCGGATTGACAAGATGACTAAAGCCGATAAATACGAGAAAGCGATGTACCGATTCTTTCGTCATATTCAGGACCAGATAGAAGAAGTACCGGGGTTTATGCAGCACGACCACTACAACCCGCGAATCGATGCTTACGAGTTTAATCGGTTCACAGACGTACTAGGCAAGGCCAACAATGCAGCCCGATGGCATGAGTTACATGAAAAGTACTCTGCCCTACAGGAACAGAAGCAATGAGTAAACTCCTCGCCATCCTGGTTCTATCCCTTGTCATTTATGCTGGCGCTCAATCTCTCATGGATGTTCGTGAGAAAGCCCAGATACGGGTAGCAGAGGCAGAACAGGCTCTGCAAGAGCTTCACTTGGAACACGAACGTCAATGTAAATTAATGTTCCCTACAAGCCCTGCCAATCAGTTGGCTTGCATGGATGAGCTGGAGATGGAGGAATGAGTGATTTGTCGAAAGAGCTGCGAGTTCAATTCATGTCGGATCAATTAGATGAAAAATGCAAAATTATTGAATCAGCGCAAAATCATCTTGAAGTAGAGCGCGAGGAAACTAGAAAGATTTTTAATGCGTTATACGGGACCATGCCTCGTTAACCGATCAAGCGGCCTTTGGGGCAAAAGTGTTGGGCCTCTCTCTTTTCTCAGCACTTCCCGGAGGCCGCGTCTAGTAAACAACAGGAGTAGCAACATGTACGAAGAAAATATCGTTTCCACCGAAGGAGCAAGCACGGCAGGCGTTATTCAGGAACTTACTCAGCAAGCAAAAGCCAACAATGAAACAGCCGAGAACATCTCTCAGCGGCTTCAGGATCTTCGTCTTAGGCTTATTGGCCCGACAGACCTAGACGGCCAAAAGGAATCACTTGATAGCCCAGTACCGACACCTGTGCGCGCAGAGATTGAGGTACTGGGCGATGCTTTGGAAAGGGCTCGGCGCATTCAGGAAGAAATCCTGAGCAATCTGGTTCAGTTAGAGCGGCTGTAGTTTTACAACAGGAGTAGGTAGTGATTGACTTTGAGGTTTTTGTAAATCGATTGTGACAAGTAGCAGATCGATATGGGGCACCACGGTCAAATCCACGTGAAGCTACACCATTGCCTCCAATCGACCCAACAGCAGCCAGAGTGTTAGAGGCGGTTGCTTATGCTGTTCAAAGTGCTTCTTCTGAGACGCAACAACAGCCCTGTGTCACTGGTTTCCATGTCACAAAGAAAGGCGAATCTGAGTGCATTTATTGCGGAGAGAGCATGACCAATTTTACAACAGGGGAGAGCGGTGGTAGTCTATAAAAACGAAAGGGCCGAGACGCTAAGCGACTCAACCCCCTCGAATCCGGTGTTGCTTGGAACGGCGACCGGAAGAAACAAGATTGTACACTACATCTTGT
>JAJDBR010000279.1 GCA_029261275.1 Nitrospirales bacterium | reverse complement strand
GCCACTGGCGCGTTCCATTGTGTCTGCATGGGTCTTTTGCACCCTGGCGATGAAGTGATTCTCTTTGAACCCTACTATGGTTACCACTTGAGCACCATATTGGCTGTGGATGCCGTGCCAATAGTCGTATCCTTACAGGGGCAGAATTGGGATCTGTCGCTGGATGATCTTGAGCAAGCCATCACCAAACACACCAAAGCCATTGTTGTGAATACGCCGGGAAATCCATCCGGTAAAGTGTTTTCGGCAGAAGAGCTCCAGGCCATTGCGGATATCGCCAAGCAGCATGATCTGTTTATCTTCACTGATGAAATTTATGAATACTTTGTATATGAGGACCGAATGCATGTCAGTATGGCCGCCCTTCCTAATATGGCTGACCGTACTATTACGATCTCGGGGTATTCCAAGACCTTTAGCATTACGGGATGGCGAATTGGGCATGCGGTTGCGACTTCAAGATGGTCATCGATGATTGGTGCGATGAATGATTTGGTGTATGTCTGCGCTTCAGCGCCATTGCAGTTCGGGGTGGCCATGGGTATTCAGACATTGGAAGCGGTGTTTTATCAGGAACTCCAACGATCATATCAACGGAAACGTGATCAGTTTTGTCGGGTGTTGCAAGACATTGGTTTGTCCCCAAGCATTCCTCAGGGAGCGTATTATGTGTTAGCCGATGTGAGTGGTTTGCCTGGGGTAACGGGCAAAGAACGCGCAATGTATCTCTTAGAAAAGGCCGGTGTGGCGGGCGTGCCTGGTGAGGCGTTTTTTCAAGGGACATATGGTTCCTCGTTTATTCGTTTTAGTTTCGCTAAGACGGACACGGATTTAGATGGTGCATGTGAGCGATTACAAATTTTGAGATGAGGAAAGACGTATGTGGATGGCTGTGTCATAAAAAAGTTATTTCCTTAATATATGAGGACAACGTAGTCTATGATAAATCTAGGCCTTTATAGATATATTACATTAGGTAATATGGTTTTTAATAGACAATGGATAATTGGTGATCGGACACTGAGCTTTTAATGTTGAGGGCTTGGGTGGGACAGAGGAAAATGGGGAGCATTGGCCTTGGAGGCTAATGGGAGTTGGGGGAGAGCACGAAATAAAAAGAAACTTTTAGATATTGATAGAAAAAAGATCTGAATTTTTGCCGAAGTGTTTGAGGCCTTTCTGGGTAATCTGGCGACCTCGGGCTGTTCGGTCCAGATAACCCGATTGTAAGAGGTAGGGTTCATGTACATCTTCAACTGTAGACTTTTCTTCTTGGATTGCGGCGGCGAGAGCTTCAATGCCCACGGGGCCGCCTTTAAACTTTTCAATAAGTGTGAGCAAAATTTTTCGATCCATCTCGTCCAATCCTGCCTGATCGACTTGCAACCATTGTAAGGCTTCCTGTGCAACGTGTTGGGTGATATGACCCTGCGCTTTGACTTCGGCAAAATCCCGAACGCGTTTAATGAGACGATTGGCAATTCGCGGGGTGCCACGGGCTCGTCTCGCAATTTCCCCAGCGGCGTCTTCATCGATCTGGATATTCAATAAATTGGCTGACCGGGAAATAATCACCTGCAGTTCTTCGGGTTGGTAAAAATCTAAGCGGTAGACCAACCCAAATCGTTCGCGAAGAGGGGAAGTCAGAGCGCCTGCCCGAGTCGTGGCTCCGATGAGGGTGAAAGGAGGAAGGTCTAACTTCATCGTACGTAAAGAAGGGCCTTGTCCGATCACGAGGTCAATTTGATAATCCTCCATCGCTGGGTAGAGGGCTTCTTCGGCGGCTGGAGGAAGGCGATGGATTTCATCAATGAATAAGACATCTCGCGGTTGAAGATTCGACAAAATGGCGGCCAGGTCTCCGGCATGGGTCAAAACCAACCCCGAAGTTGAACGGATGGTGCCGCCCATTTCTTTGGCGATGATATGGGCAATGGTCGTTTTCCCCAAGCCCGGTGGGCCATAAAAAATGGCATGGTCTAGCGCTTCTCCTCGTCCCAGTGCTGCATCAATACACACACGAAGCGATTCCTTCATGCGCTCTTGGCCGATGTATTCCCCCAGCCGCTGGGGTCGCAGCGAACCTTCCAAGCTTTGTTCTTCTTCAAGGATATGAGTGGAGAGAATCCGGTCTTCCATTTATTCCAGGTCTTTTCTGGATGAGCAGGCGATTCTGGTGTTCAGCATGATGGGCAAGGGCAACACGACGGCACTCCCTTAGCCACAAGAAGAACGGCTAGAGAGAAACACTGTGGGACAAGATGCGAGTAAGAAATCGGTCGTATCGCTTAGAATCCTGAAAAGAGATCTTGACAGCCAAGGCAAAATTCGACATTGATTTGCTTATCAAGATAATTCACCAAAAATCCCTTTTCTTCGTATAACAGCTTTGCCCCCATGAGGGTTTCGTTCGGGAAGTCTTCAGGGCCGAGAAGATCGCGAACTTCTTTCAAGGTCATGGCTCCCAAAACGTGACGAAAGATTCCACGAACTTTTTTGGTAAATCGGTTATTAATAAAAATCAAATCCACTTTTCCGTCCGTAATGCGGACTCCAGCCATGGCACCCGTAGGATTTTCTTTATCCCACAACAAAATAAATGTGCCTTCTTGTTCGGCTCGCACGCCAGGGAGTCGTTGTTCGACTAATGATTCTACGGCTTGTATTTCAGAGTCTCCTAACTTGACGCGAAACAGAGCGATTTCTTTGGCATCGACGTCTTTCACACTTTCAACACTATTG
>JAJDBR010000278.1 GCA_029261275.1 Nitrospirales bacterium | reverse complement strand
CGAGTTTTAGGTAAAGAAGACACGATATCAATTTCTCTCGGGACGGCGATCTTGCCCAATTCTTGTTGGACATGGTTTTTTAAATCTTTAATCAAGTCCGACGATTCACTCTTGCCTTGTTTAAGGATAACAAAGGCTTTGATCATTTCGCCGGCGGTTTTATGCGGTTTGCCAATCACAGCAGCTTCGACCACGGCTTCATGGCTGACTAACGCACTTTCTACTTCTGCGGTCCCAATTCGGTTGCCGGCCACTTTGACCACATCATCGGCTCGTCCCATGAACCACATATACCCGTCTTGGTCTTTGTGACACACATCGCCTGCGGTATAGACGCCAGGAATGGTGTTCCAATAGAGCTCGTACCGTTCGGGTTCTTTGTAGATAGTGCGCATCATGGACGGCCAGGGTTTCCTAATAACGGCAAATCCACCGCCATGGGGAATGCTGTTCCCCTCGCGATCAGTGACGTCAGCTTCAATACCCAAAAATGGTCGAGTCGCTGACCCCGGTTTGAGATCCACACAGGGTAGGGGCGTCACCATGATCGCGCCAGTCTCCGTTTGCCACCAGGTATCCATGATGGGTTTCGTCCCGCCGGTGACGCGATGAAACCATTCCCAGGCTTCCGGATTAATGGGTTCGCCGACTGATCCTAAAATCTTGAGGGAAGAAAGATCATATTTCGCTGGCCATTCTTCGCCGTATTTCATGAGTAGGCGAATGGCTGTGGGCGTGGTGTAGAACGTTGATACCCCATAATGCTCGATGAGATCCCACCACCGTCCAGGATTAGGGAAATCGGGTTTGCCTTCGGCTGTGAGAATCGTCGCGCCATTCAAGAGTGGGCCATAGACAATATAACTATGCCCGGTAACCCAGCCTGGATCAGCTACACAAAAGAAGACATCTTCATCTTTAAGATCGAACACATATTTGGTGGTGATGTAGGTCCCGACCATATACCCGCCATGAACATGTAAAACCCCCTTTGGTTTTCCAGTCGTTCCCGAGGTATACAGAATATAAAGGGGGTCTTCTGAATCTAAATGCGCGGCCTCACATTTTGGGGATTGATCTTTGAGCCAGTCTGCCCAGTCAATTTCTTTAGGCGCTTGGAGGGGAGTGGACGATGGTTCTCGTTGAACGACAATCACGTTCTCTACTGTTGGACAGTTGGCCACGGCCGCATCCACCACGGGTTTGAGAGGAATGGTTTTATTCCGGTCATATCCCACATCAGCCGTAATCACCACTTTGGCTTCACAATCATGTATCCGGGTTTGCAGGGCGGGAGCACTGAAGCCAGAATAGACGACGGAGTGAATGACGCCAATGCGTGCACAGGCCAACATGGCCACGATTTGTTCAGGAATCTTTGGGAGATAAATAGTGACGCGGTCGCCTTTTTTTAGGCCAAGGCCTTTAAGGGCATTGGCGCATTTATTCACCTGTCGATAGAGTTCCGCATAGGTAAAAATGCGCTCTTCGCCTTTTTCGCCCACCCATATCACGGCAACTTTGTTTCTTCTCCAGGTTTGGACATGGCGGTCTAAACAGTTGTACGAAATGTTGCAGGTGGCGCCAAGAAACCATTTGGCCCAAGGGTAATTCCACTCTAAGACTTTATTCCAGGGTGAGAACCAGTGGAGTTCTTTCGCAATACCATCCCAGAATTGTTCAGGGTCAGCGATGGAGGCGTTGTACGCCACTTCATAATCCTGGATGTGGGCCTGTGCTTTGACCTCTGGGGGTGAGGGGATGACTCTGGTGGATCGTTGCAGCGTTTCAATGTTTTCACTCATATCGGGTAACTCCTTTTTGTGTGGTACTTTTTCCATGAAAGATGACGGGGGAAAACAAAATGATTGCCCCATTATGCTGTGCCACACTCCGACCTTCAAGTGAGGCAGTAGGGCTGTCCTTGGGAAAAATGGAAATATGATGAAACGGTGGGGATATAGATAGCTTGATTGTTATGAATTTTGTAAGGGCATTGATGATTTCTCTGGGAAGACGAGAAAACGAAGGAGTAAAAATCCCCCAATTTGTAGAAACGGTATTATTGCCACACCTAACTCTACCTGTAGATCGGGATGTATCTTTTCGAAATTAACTGCCCATAAAATTCCGCTAAGGCTGCAAAGACTACTAATCCCTAAATTTTCTACGGCCTGACGAAAATTTTTTGATCTGAAATTTATGAAATGTTCAAAAAGGTAATATGGGATTAGAGTTAAGACCCCAAAGAATAGTAGAACTTTTAAGCTTGTAGGATGAAGCTCTACAACTATTACAAGCAAAATAGCTGCTGAAATTGGAACTAATAGATTCCCAAGAAAAACTAGGAGGAATTTTCCCATATTATTTCAACCAGGGGAAAAAAGAAGATATCATATGGCAAAGTGCGAGACTGAAAATGGCATGCCTCTAATTTAATGTCGACCCAAGGGATGCGAGTTGAGTCTGTAATTTTCCGAATTTCGCGGCGTAATCGGCTTGGCTGCGACGAATGACGTCATGTGCTTCTTCACGTCCGTAGACATGGGTAATTTCGCAATTCTTTTTTTGTGACCCCGGTGCATCTTTGTAGGTCAAGAAGTAATGCATTAAGCGTTCGACGAATGAAACAGGACAGTCCTTGATATCTGTCCATTGTTCATGC
>JAJDBR010000277.1 GCA_029261275.1 Nitrospirales bacterium | reverse complement strand
CTATTGTGGTGATGGCTGCCAAATTTATGTCGAAACGAAAGATACCGAAGTCGTGCGTGTCACGTCGCCACTGTCTTGGAAAAATAAGTGGGGGGACAGAAGCGATACCGTCAATGGTCATGACGGAATTTGCGTGCGAGGGCGATTCGGATTTCAATTTATTGATAGTCCCTCACGGCTTAAAGAGCCGTTGGTCCGAACCGATGCCGGGCTCCAACCCACACCATGGATCGATGCCTTGGAAACAGCGGCAAGTCGATTGGGAGCCATCAAGGCCCAACACGGACCTCAAGCCATCGCTGGACTGATCACGGCCCGATGCACGAACGAAGATCTCTATGTCTTCCAAAAATTTATGCGCACAGTGATCGGCACCAACCAACTTGATAGCAGTGCACGATACGGACATCTAAATTTTGTCCATGCCATGAATAAAGCCATGGGCATTCGCCGCATGATGAACACGTCGGAAGAAATCAATAAAGCCAAAGCCTTCCTGATCATCGGGGCTAATATTACAGAAACCAATCCGGTCGCGAGCCTACGGGTCAAATCCGCCATCAGTTTGTATAAAGCGCAGACCATCGTCGTTGATTCTGTACAAACGAATATGGCCAAGCTCGGATCGCATCCCATTATGGTGAATCCTGGTACAGAAGGCCTCTTTATTCAAGGACTCGTCAAATCCTCCATTCAGCAGGACTTGATCGATGAGGAAACAACTCAAGCTCAGCCTGATGCGCTCGCAGCATTGAAACACGCCACAGAGTCTTATTCGTTGGAAGATGTGTCTCGACAAACCGGGGTGGATATTGAACAAATTCATGAGGCAGCCAGGATTTTTGCCGAGGCCTCTCGCTCCATCATCATTTGCGGTGAGGGGATTCTCCGACAAGCCAATGGCTACCAACATATGCTGCACCTGATTGATCTGGCTTGGATTACCGGAAAATTAGGAAAACCAGGATGCGGGATTAACACCTTTACGGAAGAAGCGAATGAGCAAGGTGCCATCGAAATGGGGGTGGCTCCAGAATTTCTTCCAGGGTCAGTTTCTTTTACCGACGCTCAAGCTCGCGACTCATTTGCCAAAGCTTGGGGCACGCCATTACCCGACGTCCAGCCTGACGCTCATCTCATTGAGATTTTGGATCGCTGCCGAAGAGGGGAAATTAAAGCCCTCTATGTCGTAGGAGAAAATCCACTCGAAACATTGCCGGCTTCCTATGCTGTGAAAGAGGCTTTAGAAAAATTGGACCTGCTTATTTGTCAAGATCCGTTTCTCACCGAAACCGCTAAGCTGGCCCATGTGGTGTTTCCGGCGTCCACCTTTGCTGAAAAAGACGGGACGGTCACCAATCAGGAAGGCAAAGTGCAATATCTTCGTCCGGCTTTAGATTCCCTCGGTGAAAGTACGTTAGATTGGCACATCATGGTTGGAATGGCGAACATCCTTGGTTCACCAATGGATTACGAAACAACCCAAGACATCCAACAAGAAATTCGTAAGATTCTCCCTGGGTATTACAACCTCGGAAAGGCTCCGAAAGTCGAGCTGAAGTCCTCGGGTTATTTTTCGAACGGCTATACCCGGGAAGTTGGCCCTCGATATACCGTGAACGGAAAAGGACAAACCCATCGACCTTTCGGTCTTCGCATGACCCAACTGATCTACCATTCCGGAAAGCTTTCCACTCAAGCGGCTGGCCTCATCGAAATTTCGCCAAACAGGAAAAGTCTGGGAATGGGGACAGAAGATCTTAAAAATCTTGGACTCAATTCTGGCGAGCGAGTTCGTTTGACCTCTGATCAGGGCGCATTGGAAATGACAGTGGCAGAAGATACCTCATTGATGCCAGGCACCTGTATAGTGCCCGAACATTTCAATGATCCTCCCGTAAAAGATCTCATGCCTCCTCAAGTCGATCTCACTACGGGAGTCCCCTATTTTAAATTGACACACGTGACGATTGAAAAAGCGTAGCTTACTAGAAACGAATATTTCCTCATGAGTCAAGAAACACCCACAAAGAGATTTTTCAATGCCGTGTTCTTCCTGGAAATTTGGAAGGCCGCGAAGGTGACGTTCAAGCACATGTTGCATCGTCCCATCACCTTCCAATATCCTCGTGAGAAGCGGACCATCCCTGATGCTCATCGTGGGGCATTGTGCCTGTTACGCTACCAAGATGGGGCAGAACGCTGTGTGGGGTGCGACCTTTGTGAAGCCGCCTGTCCATCTCGCTGCATTAAAGTCATCAGTGAAGAAGATAAATCACTGCCTCTCCAACGTTATGCCAGCGAATTTTTTATCGATATTACCAAATGTGTGTTTTGTGGATATTGTGTGGAAGCCTGCCCCGTCAACGCGTTGGCCATGACCAAGGTGTATGAATTTTCCACCCATGACAAACGAACACTGATGTTTGACAAAGATCGCTTGTATCAAATCGGAGAACGACATTTGGATGATGCGAAAAAATATCTCTATGCTCATAACCAGGAGAAGGAAGGTGAGGAAAGCCAGGCCTACCGCTACCACTTCCCGGTCTCAATTCAAAGCGCCCCTGATCCCTAAGACCAACCCATGATGTGGCTTCTTTTTATTTACTTTGCCACGGTGAGTGTCGTGGCAGGAGTTCTCACCGTGTCTCTGCGGAATGCCGTGCATTGCGCAATGGCTTTACTTACACTCCTTCTGCATATGGCAGGGCTCTTTGTCATGCTCAATGCCGAATTCTTGGCAGCCGTCCAAATTATCGTCTATGCCGGTGCGATTCTCATTCTCTATCTCTTCG
>JAJDBR010000276.1 GCA_029261275.1 Nitrospirales bacterium | reverse complement strand
CTGTTTTGGGCCGCATTTCATAGAGTGTGACCTTGGCTCCCTGATTGGCGGCCTGCCACGCGGCTTCGGACCCGGCCAAGCCGCCTCCAATAATGACTACATCCTGACGCATGGGTGGAGACGCTTGATTAAAAGTTGATGCCAATAAAAAAAGGAGGTTTAATTTTAAAAATGGCGGAAAAAAGGTGTCAACCTTCACATGTGGAGCATAGACCCGTCAAGGCTTGCCGGACCCTGTCATGACAGTCTTTGGTGGTGGCTAGGACGCCATGAAGATTGCGAATTTCATCGGTGCCATATTGAATGGGATTTCCATGAATATCCGTAAAGCAACCTCCAGCCCCTCGCAAAATGGCTTCAGGAGCACAAGCGTCCCAGGCCTTTGTATATGGCCCTGGCTCCATGTAGATATCCGCACCTCCGTTGGCGATGAATCCAATTTTTAACCCGACGCTTCCCATTGGATGTTCTTCCTGAATATTGAGGGTCTGTTTAATAGGCGATAGTTTTGGGGAGCGATGGGATCGAGAGGCCACAAGTGCCAGGACTGACAGAGATTTTGCCTGTGTCGCCTGTAGGGGGTGGCGGGTTCCTTGCTGTTCCATCCAGGCCTCTTGGTCCGTAATCCCAGTGAATAGCTGGTCTTCTGTTGGCTGATAGACTACCCCCAACTGCGTTTTGCCATTGAGTGTTAAGCCAATCATGATGGAAAACTCACCGTTTTTGGCAATAAATTCTTTCGTCCCATCCAAAGGATCCACATACCAGATTCTGTCTGTTGGCTGAAAATTGGTGGGCAACGGACTTTCTTCAGCCACAATGACATCCTTGGGGAAGTGGGCGGCGAGTCCTTCGACGATAAGGGTGTTGGCCTGTTTATCCGCTTCGGTGACGGGATCATTGGCCCCTTTATAGGAGATGATAAAATTTTGCTCGTAGATGGCCATGATGCGACGGCCTGCCTCTCGGGCCAGATTCGAAGCGATGTCTATCTCCTGGGACCAATCTGGCATGTTGCTCCTAGGCTGAAAAGTTTCTCTTGTGTAGGTCGATAGGAGAGTTATCCCTAAAAATCCTATATAATAATGTGGATGCTCGGATAGTATAACGATGGAAGTCAGACATCATGGTACGTATTGCTCTATTTGTTGCATTATTAGTTATCATCCTAGTCGCGGTGAAATTCCCTAAGTTTCGTCGTACTCTTGGGTTGACCCTTGTGGTCGTGATGGGGATGATTGGAATCATCATTTGGCAGGATTCGCAAGAACGAGAATTGGAATTTGAGCGGATTTCTGTCGATCAGGTCCAACTCTTACAAATGGTCGTTCGCCCAGGCTTAAATGCTCGATCCTTTGTGGTGAATGGACGCATTCAGAATCACGCAAAAGACTATACCATACTTTCGATTCAGCTTCAGGCAACGATCCAAGACTGTGATCTCGGAACCTGTGAAATAGTGGGACAACAGCACAGCATGTTCCCGTTGGAGGTACCTTCTAAGCAATCAAGAGATTTTTCAGTAACGATACCTTTTTCTGTTATTCCGGAGATCAAAGGAGAGGCAGCCTGGAAATATGAAGTCTTGAAAATCCGTGCCCGGTAATCTAAGTCTCATCAACAGAATTGACAATTTTTATAGGTGCTTCCTATACTTGGCCTGGTTCTTGGTGTATATCCCCATTATTGTAGGCCCAAAGACTCATTAATGCCTTCTCAAACAAGGCTAAGATTTCGTGTAGCTGGGTCTTTTTCAGCATTGAGAATTCTTCCCAACCTCATTAGGATAGATTGTTTGAATCGAACGAAGGGGTTTTTGTGCAAATTCTTGAACAATGGAGACGTGTAGGACGATGACCACAACTTATAAGGTGATGCCCGGCCCTGAGCATTTTTTACCTCCTTCAGCCTCGTCCATGGGAATTCGATTACCGGACCCTGGGCAAGCCCATATTCATGGTGCCATTGTTTCAGAAGAAGAGGCCATGGAGCAGGCTGCTAGGGAGTTCTTGTCAGCAAAAGTACCTACTGTTTTCCCTGGACCGCTTGTGTTATGGGCTTGGAATGAGAAGGCGGCCAAAAAGGCCAAGGCTGTTCGGCATCTCTATGAAACGATTAAGGAATGTGTTGATCCCAAGCTTCAGCAGGCCATGCTCATTCCCATGCCCGACTATCGTCCCAAGTACCCCAAAATCAATCCAGAAATAGAAATTAACCCCAATCATCCAAATCTCACCATTTGGCATAACAAAATTGACGCCTGTATGTTCGTGGGAGTGCATTGTCATCAGGCCAATCTCTCCCTTAAAATCATTCGAGGGGGGACGAATTGCTATACGGTAGCGATGTGCGCCCAAGCCGGCCATGAGGATGCCATGCTTTCGTTTAGGGATGCCACGGCCGAAAAGATTGGCAGGCTAGCTGATTGGGTCAAGAAACTGAAAGGATCTGTCCCTCCGCCTGAATAAGATCCAATACATGTATTATAATAGTGATAAGAATGTTACTATCAAATAGAGTAGAAACTATACTGATAGTTAAGCATACCGCTCGTAATAATTGCTTTTTCACCTGAAGCGCTTACAAGGAGGTCTTTATGGCCACTCAAGCTTCGTTCATAGG
>JAJDBR010000275.1 GCA_029261275.1 Nitrospirales bacterium | reverse complement strand
TTGAACGGCAGCTTGAGACCCAGTAGGTTTGCTCAGGATGCCTCTGTGTCTTAAGGATTCGATAATTTGGTGCGTGCAGGCATCGAAATCATCGGGTCCAGCAAAAATCAGATCCATATCCGGCTGCGGACCAGCCTGGTCCTTGGTCATATGAATGGTCAGGACGGGAATGGGGTTGACCAGGGTTTGCACGGTTTGCACCATATTCTTGGCTGTTTGGGGAAAGGCGTTTGTGGTCGTAATCACAAGAGAGCCGGTGTCGGTCAAGAGCCGTACGACTTCTCCAAAGCGGCGGACCATTTCTTCTGGTTTCGAATCCTGAAGGTCAGCGCCAAGACCACGTTGCAAATTTTCGGCAGCCAAGAGATAGGCATGACGCCCTTCAGCCACCAACACCGTTTCTAACTTTCTAGCCAGAAAGCTCTTTGCTGTGGTATCCGGCCCAGTCAGCAGCACCACCGCGGCACGGTGTCCATAGCGTTGGCTCCGTTCTTCGGCGCCCACATCGCCTTTCACCCAGGCTGATTCTCGTTCTCGTGCTTCGGTGCGGAAATCTTCCTGTTCATCCGAAACCATTTCTGTAATGATGCCACCGCCTGCCACGTCATAGTTATCGACTAAGACGAAACGACCAGTGGTTTCAAAATTGGCATAGAGATCGAAGGCTATTGGTGCCTTGGTTCGCAAGGTGATATCCGCGACCTCGTTCCGTTGCACAGTGGCTTGGGTGTGACGATCGTCCAAATTGTTGGCGTCGACAATGCGATGAATCATCCCAATTTCGCAGGGCACTTCTCGAGTCGCCAGCCGCAAGGTATAGATTCGTCCCGTTTCTAATGGCCGATTCCCTAGCCAAAACAGGTTGGCGCGAATTTGTGTGGAGACCAATGGGCGAGATTCTTCATGTGTGGCAATGTGCCCGCGTTCCACGAAAATTTGTTCATCCAAGGTGATGCCCACGGATTGCCCGGCTGTGGCTTGCGTCGGGGACGGATCAACATTAAAGGCTTCGATGGATTGCACATTGGCGGATTTATTCGTGGGGGAAAACACTAAGCGATCACCGATTTTTAATTGCCCGGCCGTAATACGACCCACCAAAATGCGGCGGGCATCGAACTTATACACGTCCTGGAGCGGGAACCGAAGAACCTGTTCGCTCCTTGTCGTCTCCAGGTGAAAATGCGCCAGGGAGTCCAAGACGGAAGGTCCGGAATACCAGGGCGTTTCCGGACTCACGTGAGTAATATTGATGCCTTGCTTGGCGCTGGCTGGAATAATGTATTGAGGAACGACATTCAATTGGGTCAGAAATTCACGATATTCTTTTTCGATCGCTTGAAACGTATCTTCTCGATAATTGACCAGGTCCATTTTGTTGACCACGACGGTGACTTGTTTCACGCCGAGCATGGAAAGCAGGAGGCCATGGCGTTTGGATTGGTCGCGCACGCCTTCCAACGCATCAATGATCAGCAGGGCTGCCTCCGCGCGCGCGGCGCCTGACACCATATTTTTTAAAAACTCTTTATGCCCTGGTGCATCGATAATGATGTATTGTCGATCGCCCCAGGTGAAGAACGTTCGGGCCGTGTCAATCGTAATGCCTTGTTGTTGCTCTTCTAAAAAGGCATCAAACAAGAAGGCATACTCAAACTCTTTGCCTTGCTGACGGCAAATGGCTTGAATTTTTTCAATTTTGCCTTCGGGGAGCGTTCCTGTGTCGGCATACAGGCGGCCCAGCAACGTGGACTTGCCATGATCCACATGTCCTACGATCACGATATTCATGCGTTCTTGAATGGTGGTGTTGGTTGCCATGACTACATGTATCCGTCCTTGCGTAACTGTTCCATGCCACGTCCTTCGTCTTGTGCCCGTCCGGCTCGCTCAGCGACTTTGCTATTCTTCAATTCAATGATGACTTGATCCACATTCTTGGCAGTGGATTGAATGGGAGACGTGCAGGGTGCGCATCCGAGGCTGCGGTAGCGTTGGCCTGTGCCTTGATCTAAATAGAGATGATCGAGGAAGGGGATATTCTCCAGTTTGATGTATTCCCAAATATTAATTTCCGTCCAATCCAGCAGAGGATGAATGCGAATATGTGTCCCTGGGGGGAAGGAGATTTTGTACTGGTCCCACAGTTCGGGCGGCTGATCACGGAAATCCCAATCGTTGTTTTTATCGCGAGGAGAAAAATAGCGTTCTTTGGCACGGGTAGCATCTTCATCCGACCGGACACCCAAAATGATTCCGGTGTAGCCTTTTTCTTCGAGTAAGAGTTTCAGCCCTTCTGTTTTCAAGGCCGTGCAACAGGCAATTCGGCCTTTTTCATGGTTCATCCCTTCGGCCAGGGCTTTTTTGTTCTGTCCGATCACCAGGTTCAGGCGCCATTCACGAGCGAGGCGATCACGGTATTCAATCATTTCGGGAATTTTGTAACTGGTATCCACATGCAAGAGGGGAAAGGGGACATGCCCGAAGAAGGCTTTACGTGCCAACCATAATAAGACGGTGGAGTCTTTCCCCATGGACCAGAGCATGCCCAAGTTATCAAAATTTTTGTAGGCTTCTCGAAGAATATAGATGCTCTGGTCTTCTAATTGACGAATATGGTTCATGCCGTCACCAATGGAGAGGAAAGCGAATCAGGGTTTGGGGGGGTATGCATCTTGTTGTTCACAAGGTTTTGATAGAAAGTTGCTGCCTTTCCTGAGTCAAGCGCCTCATTTGCCAGAGGGGTGGCCTTGGCCAAAGATGGAGCCAAACCCGACGCGTAAATCAACAACGCGGCATTGAATATGACCCAAGCACGTTGATCACCTCGTTGACGATTTCCTAGCAATTGAAGGATCACTTGGGCTTCGTGTGCGGGGCTTGGTGAAGAGGCTGTGGTTTCTTGAGGGCTAGCTTTGGCACTCATAGCTTGGAACGGCCCAAATCGAAAACCAGCGTCTTCCGGGCGGAACGTTAATGGCGAAATATGCCCACTTCGTAGTTCCTGCGCGGAGGATGGTCCTGATATGGAGAGTTCGGGAAACCCTTCCACTCCTTGAATGATGAGTGCACGCGGAGTTCGCAACATATCCAACGCTTCTGCCATTTTATTCAGATAGGGCGGATGAGCAATGCCAATGACTTGGGACGGAAGCTGGGCGGGATTGAGCAGTCTGGCGATTTGATGTGACAGATTTTGCAAACCAAATTCCCGACGTAAATCGAGCAACTTCGTTAACGGAGCGTGGTATCCAGCCAAATCCAAATAGACCCATGAATGTTCGGTGGCTTGTGCGGTTGCTTCGCGGGCAGACTGAGCCATGGGAAGTTTTAACTGTTGAAGGACTTGAGAAAGGTCATAGCCGAGGCTAGGATTCTCAATTCCATGCATGAATATTCCGGCACCAGCTGCGCCGGCGAGGAGCGAGGCCGCAATGATGATATGTAAGGTGTTATGTTTTTCGCCATAAAGCGGAAGATCGACCATATGCGTGGATTCGGGAATCTGAATGGATGGAACATACCGGCGGGTGGTTGTTGTAAATGCAGCCAATTCCCCGATTGACTCGGTTTTTATCCGCATGGCTATAAGGAATGCGCCAATTTGGCCTTCGGTAGCCTGTCCCTCGATAATGGCATTGAGGGCGAATTTTGCTTCTTCCCAGGTTAAGTCCTTGGCGCCTTTCAGCCCCTTGCCAATTTTGGCAATCACATGGTCCATTGAATGTGTTTGTATCAAAAGGTTAATACCTGGTCAGCAGAGAGGACGTCTTCTTTCCAAAATGCCTCGGCTGTTTGCACTTCGTCCAATTCTGGAATCAAATCTTCGGGCCTCAGGTCAAAATATCGGAGCGAGTCTTTACAGCTAGAGAGCTTGACGTTCCCGCTCTCTTTGGCCTTCTGGAGCAACTTGGAAAGATCAGCTTTATTTTCTTGTCGAAAAAGATCTCGAACTGCAGCCTCTCGTCCCCGGTAGTCGAGAGACAGCGTCAATTCTTTGATTTTTGTTTTACTCATTCGGCCTGCTGCTTCATCTCGAAAAAATCCACTCACCTCAATGCCGCTGGCTGCAGCCAAGGTTATCCATTCGCAGGCTTGAAGAAGATTGTTAAATCCTCCGCGAGTAATAATCATCGCTAATTTTTTCACTAGGTTCCTCTAACTTTCATGTTGTCAAGGAGATCGACGCCCAATCTTTCTTAGCGATGGAGCCCACATTCTGTCTTTGCCGAACGTTGCCATCGTCCAGATCGGGGGTCATCGCCGGGCATCACGGGAGCCGTGCAGTGGGTGCAACCAATACTTGGGAAATGCTGGTCATGGAGTTCGTTGTATGGCACGTTTTGGGTACGAATGTATTCCCACACGTGTTCCCATGACCAGGTGGCAAGCGGATTGAATTTCATCAAACCAAATTTGGCATCCCACTCCGCAAGACCAGCATGTGCCCGGGTGGGAGATTGATCACGTCGAATCCCGGTGATCCAGGCAGCATAATGGCTAAGAACACGGGTGAGTGGTTCAATCTTGCGGAGTTGGCAGCATTGATCAGGGTTTCGCAACCACAAGCCTTCGCCATGTTGGCTGGCTTGTTCCGCTGGATTCAAGGTCGATTTCATT
>JAJDBR010000274.1 GCA_029261275.1 Nitrospirales bacterium | reverse complement strand
CGCCCTTTTGAGGGGCGGATTCCATCAAGGCCAGCGGTCATGGGGCCGCATAAACAGGCCGGATACATGACGGCACACCTCACGCGCTATTATTGACCAAGACCCCTTGCATTCTCAGGAGCGTCCATACATGACAATGCCTTGAGGGCAGACCCTGAATGGCTCAATAAAAAATACCTCTAAACCAGCGCTCTCAATGGTTGGCCACCCCAACCTCTGTTCCTTCTCTTGTCCCTTAAAAGTCTAATACCTACATGCTGGAGTCATTCGCCCCTAAAAATTAGTCCCTATTGCAGCAAGTTTTCTCTCGATAAGTCGAAAAGAGATGCGGTACAGGAATTTTCCGCGGCAATGTTCCATCCGATACAGGCAAACCTGTTGTGGGACGGAGACGCCAAGCCACAGGACAGAACGTTCCTCAAATAAAGCTTGGTCACTGAAGGAAGATATCCGATTTGAGTTGAATACCGGAGGAAATTATGGATCAACAACGAACAAAAACCTCAAAGACACGGTGGCGGCTACAAGGGCAAGAAGGCGTGCAGGCCGTAGAATTTGCTCTAGTGCTGCCTATTTTGCTTGTGCTGGTCTTTGGCATCATTGATTTCGGATTCGTCTTCTATGTCAAGCAGGTGATGGCCAATGCTAGCCGCGAGGGCGCTCGGCAAGGGATTCGGTTTGTCACCCCAGTGCTCACCGACATGGATATTTCCACCATTACGAAAAATACCTTAGCAAACGGCAATCTTGATAGCACCAAGGCGACGGTCAATGTGACGAATGCTGGGGGCGGCTTTGGGACGGATCTGACCGTGAACCTTCAGTATGCGCATGATTTTTTCGTTATTTCAGCCTTAATACCTGGCATCTCGGACCAAATAACCTTGCAATCTACCACAGTCATGAGTAACGAATAACGAGGACACTAACCAAAGGAAAAAGATCAATGACCACCCAAAAGATCATGCATAATGAACGGGGAGCCACTGCGGTCACCACCGCGATGACCTTATTAGGCATCATGAGCCTATCGGCCTTCGTGATTGATTTGGGTAATGTTTATGTCACGCAACAGGAATTACGGAACGTGGCGGACAGTGCCGCGTTGGCGGCCACACGGCAAATGTCTGAAATTCTCAATACCAAACCGACGGCAGTCTTGCAGGATTCCAGTTTTGCCCTCAGCTCTTCAGAAATCGCTCAAGTGGTTGCGGCGGCGGCGAATGTGGCAGTCCTCAACAAGGCGGGTGGCTCCAACATTACGTTGAATGCGGCGTCATCCGACGTATCGGTTGGAGCATGGGATAGCGCGACAGGTTCCTTTGGGCCGACCGTACCGGGGGCGATACCAGACGCCGTGCAGATCGTCGCACGTCGGGATGCTAGCAACAACGGGTCCGTGAATGCGTACTTTTCCCAGATGTTAGGAGTGAGTACCTTTGATCTCTCAGCGACTGCCACCGCGGCGCTCTTGCCGGTGGGAGCGGTCCCGCCAGGCGGGATTGGGCTGCCCATCGGAATATCCGACGAGGTCTTTGCGGCTAATGCCTGTGGCGACGCCATTAAGATGTATCCAACCGGGACAATTGATGCCTGTGCCGGGTGGCATACATTTGGGGAGAATGCGGATGCGAGCAACTTAAACGGCATTATTGATGATTTGAATGATGGCAGTGGGGGGGTTTTGCCGGGTGGGCAATCGCCTGCGGTCCAAGTCGGAGATTCAGTCAACTTTAACGGGGGGACTATCGCTTCGGCGTTACAGTCGTTTCAAGACTTGTATGATGCCAAACAAGTGGGTGGCGTGATGGAAGGCACCGTTATCGTCTACGATGGGGCTCCAGGTTGCCCTAATCCTAACACCACGTTGCCCGTGGCCGGATTTGCAAAGGTGAAGATCACCGAAGTGAAGACCACCGGAAACCCCAAGGAGATTAAAGGCGAAATTCAATGTGAGGTCATTGACGGGCGTCCTTCAAGTGGAGGAGGAATAGATACGCTGACCAGAAGTAAATTTCCCGTCTTGGTTTCTTAACTACAAGAGAAAAATTGTAGAGGATCGCTGCCATTTTCAGCGAGAAGGCCGTTTAGAGATTCCCACCCACTGGAAGCCGCGTATTGTGGGGACATGACTCATAACAATACGTTCCATTTTCTCAAGCATGTGATGGCGTGGTTGCCCCAAAAGGAGCGTGGAATTTAAACGTCTCTACGATGGGGCACAGTGTTAAAAAATTACCCACAGTTTGGGTCCCGGTTCCAGATCTATCTCAATTTCACATGATCACCACCAAAAAGTCTAATGGTCTTATGTTGATGAGATGATTATGGCACTCTATCCTCGTTAATCGCTCTGTATCACCAGTTGGTGAGATAGGATTCTGGTTCTGATTGTGAGGATTCGAATCCTTTTCCATCAGCCAACCTTTTTAATGACATCCGAAATTTTCAAAATTAAAAAGAATAGTTTGGAGACTCTGCGTCGAATTCATTCCTATTTTTGGCTTAATCGAGCTTCATTCCTCTTCGAATAGGATGGTGGGTAGCTCCATGAGACCGATGAAAACTTTCATGTGATGTACCCCTGTATTGAGTGCCTGCCCTGATCCCACTTGGCAATACCATTGGTAGCCTTTCTTTTTTAAAATATTGAAAGAAGATTGGCAGTTCTTCAAATTCACTTAGGGTGTTTTCTTTTTTATCCTGCCCCTTTAACAGCAATATTTAACCGAACAAAACATTTACCAAGTTATGGCTTAGTCATCGTTATAGGAACATTAGGGATTCGATAAAAACGCCAGCTCCAAAAATTTTCCTCAAGATATTTCATCGATGATGGAACAAGTTTTGATGAAAACGTAGGGCTTTAACGGTCCCTTTAATGATTATGCCACCTGAAGTCAGCGATCAGATACATCAGTTTCCATCGCTTCTCTCCTTCCCTCAAACTCCGCCTGCGCCTCTTCGGAAAAAGTACGTATCAAAAAGAAGACGAGAAATTTTTATTGTTTTGCCTTCCAATTTCTTTCGCTACTCCTGGTTGGATTAATTGGCAAACTAGTTGCAAGTTCATGGAGAAGAAATTCTTTTTCAGGTTTTTACTCAACTGAAGAGCGGGCAGTAGATGTTTCAAGTGCACGTGCGACATCTGGCCACGCTTCCCATGGCCCTATTATTCAGCCGTCCTGTCCTTCCCCAACCACTGACCTTGGGACGTGCAGGGCCTGTTAATGAACCAGGTAATTACTCAAATAACCGAAAGGCCGATACGATGAATACTTGTTACGACATAAATCGATCGAATGCATTTACGGTCCAGCAACGAAGTCCTGCCTGGCGATGGCAAAGCGTACTAGTCATCCTGACGACGTTGACTACTTTGGGGGGACCTTTAAGCCACCCGACTTTTGCCATCGAAAAAACCGCTACAAAATTTTCCTCAGAGGCACCACCATTAACTCAACCCCCACCTCCACAAAAATATGCCGATGCATTTACTACGGATGTAGTTCCCTCCGACTCTGATGTCACAGATGCGGAAGCTCTCGTGTTAAAGCGTGTTCGAACGCGAGAAACCATTGAACCGACAATCCGTCGCAGTCGATATGTTCGGCCCAATATTGAGGTCCTATTACAAAAGGGCCCTATTCGCCTGCCATTGTTCCAAGATACCTACCTCACCTTTGAACAAGACCGAATCGAACGTCGAGGGCGAAATTCCTATACCATCATTGGACATTTAGAAGGAAGGGAAACGGAGCCTGTCGTATTTCTCGTGCAGGACGGACGAGTAATGGGAAATATCCACGTGGACGAGAAGTTGTATCATATCCATAGCATTGACCGTGAATTGCTATCCATTCAAGAGATAAACCAGTCGGCATTTCCTAACGAAGCCCTGCCGATTCGAATTAAACCGGTTCCCCGACGGATAGAAAGCGGAAGAAAGACGTTGTTTCAGGCAGGAGGGACATTGCCTACATCCCACAGTACTACGAACAACGTATCAGATCTGGCCGAAGTAACCATAATGATTTTATATACCCAGAAAGCGGTGAATACGCTGGTCAAACCCGAATATATCAATGACGAAATCGAGTTTGCCGTCAGCGTTGCTAACAATACTTTCGAACATCTCAGTCATGCAGGAGTAAAGTTGCGCGTAGTTCATCAGGCACTAGTAAATTATCCCGAGAGCGGCAAGGCAAGCGTAGACTTAGCCCTTTTAAGAACGTCGGGGGTTTCTTGGCTCGCGAATGTGGCTAACCTCAGAAACCAATATAAGGCTGACCTCGTGAGCCTTTGGGTGTCCGACATTAAGGATAATAAGGGAACCTCCATTTGTGGGAAAGCCTATAAAATGGAAGGGCCGAATCCGCAGTTTGCCAACTATGCTTTTTCTGTGGTCAAGATGGCTTGTGCCAATGGAAACTACACTTTTGCGCATGAAGTAGGACATAATTTGGGTGCCGATCATGACCTCCTCACCATTGTGAACGAGGAGGATGCTGATGAGATAATAGATAATATGGTTTGGAAATTTGGCGTAGGAGCGGTCATCCCGTACCCGGACGGATCTCGGCGCACCATCATGTCGTATGGGTCTTCTTGCGGCAATTGTCCTCGTAGGCCATGGATTTCTGACCCATTCACCGAATGGTCTGGAAAAGCCCTTGGCGCGGTGGGGTTCATAGATAATGCCTCGGCCATACGCCTGAACTCAGGGACGGTCCAGAATTTCCGGTAGTTGCCCAAGAGGCACCTTAGTTATCTATTGTGTCTAAGTTCTGTTGAGCGCCTTATTCGATACATGCGCAGGGCTCTCTCTTTTTAGAAGAGAGAGCCCATTACCACGAAACCGGGGCAAGACCACCTTGCATGGACCAACCCGGAACCTCTTTCGCCGTGGCCGTCACTTCATGCAAGTGGTCTATTATCGTCTTCTGCGCCCTCAGGCCTTTCAGGTCTAAAAAGAATGAATGTCTGGCTAAGAGGGGCGGGAAAGCCCATTTCAATGTGACCGCAGCAAGATAAATGAACAATGCCCTCTTACCCTTTGCCGCCAGAAATAAAAAACTTCGATCCTGGTCGTTCTACTCGAAAATTTCTAAAATCGTCCATCAGCCCCAGCCCTAATTGGTTTTCCTCAGGGGAGAAGCAAAACCTCCAAAGGAGGTTCGCCCCCCTCCACCTGTTTTCTCGCAACTCTTTCCAAATAGGCTGCGTCTTGGTTGCGGGGTTGCGGACAGGTGACCCGGTTTGGGCTATGCCTGTCCTCCTAAACTCAAGAATAATCAGCACAATCAACGATGAGGAAGCAACTCATAACCCAAAGGTCGAGGGTTCAAATCCCTCCCCCGCAACCAACAAATTCAAGGGGTTAGGGATCATGTCTCTAACCATTTTTTGTTTCCATCTAACAACTCGTTTTTTTAAGACTCAAAACACCGACCATTAACCACCATTATATTTCCCAAATAACAAGAGCCTGACTCTGCAAGGGGTTGGGCTTTGGTGTTTTAGGGGTCTTCCCAGAATGGCCATATCATTTTTTTGCCTGATTTTGTATGGTGGGTACATTAGGACATCTGAAGGACTTGGAAAAGAAGGGGCTGTTGCCGAGGGACTTACACATATTAACAGGCAGGGAATTTTTTATGTCACATCCCTATCCACTTATTGTCATAATCTTTTTGGTGTTCGGCCTCGCCACCTGCGGGGACTCGGGGAGTGGTGACGCTGAGTCCACTTCGGCACTATCTGATGAAGTACGATTCGACAAGGATATTCGCAAAAATGGCTGTAGGCTTCTCACCGGAAAAATTGTTAGTGCCGTGTTTGATGTCCCTGCCGACAAGCTCAGGCAGATGAAAATAATGGGTTGCCGCTACAGTTGGGGTCATGAGAACGAGGTTGTAGAAGCGGGGCTAGCAATGATTCTCGCACACAAGAGTGAAGAGTCCGCCGCCCGATGGTTTGGCAATGCTACCAAAAGCAAAACGGCTGAAGAGATGATGGCGGAGATGGATCAAGTCACCAAGCGGATGGATGCAAAGGCGAAATTGAATACGAAAGCTAAATCCATGGCCAAAGGGATACTGGGGGCGGTCGGTAGCAAGCCGGTGAATTTTGAAGACATTGCAGGGTTGGCGAGGAGGCACGGGTAAACGACGATGGCAATGTTTACGTTCGTGTGGATAATTTTACGTTCATAGTCTCTGCCTACAAGGGAGCAAAGGCTCCGCCGCCGGATCTTACAGGGGTGGATCTTAAACAGATGGTGGCAGTTGCCACAGAAAACGTTAAGCAATGGACTAAGAAAACTGCGCCGCAGCGCAAGAAGGACGGGACGCGGTTGGCCAGGGCCATCGTTGCAGGACTTTAAGAGGTATTGTCATGTATGGACGCTCCCGAGAATGCAAGGATTTTTGAACGAATACAGCGAGTCAGGATTGCCGTCATGTATCCGGCCTGTTTGCGCGGTCTCGTGACCGCTGGCCTTGATGGAATCCGCCTCTTGAAAAGTCG
>JAJDBR010000273.1 GCA_029261275.1 Nitrospirales bacterium | reverse complement strand
GGCTAAGAGTTCCAAGGGAATATTATGTTCTTCAGCAATTTCTTTGGTATTCACCACGCGAAAGGTGCTAAGGGCATTCATCTCCCCATATTGCACTCTCGCCATATACTGGAGAGCCATCAAAGCATAATCAGATTTTTTCGAAATTTTCAACATAACAAAAATGGCATTTCGTAATTTGTGAGCCGGATGATCAGAGTCCTGGACTTAGGTCTCGGCCTTTAATCCCGACTTATATGATCGGGGTTAATGTACCATTGACCTCCTAACCCAGTCAAGACTAAAATGGTCGGAGATTTAATTAGTCGGACTATCGGTGAGGACAATAAAGCCCAGAAAAGAATACAAGCGTGTATTTCATTATAACATATTGTTTTAAAAGGAGTATTTAATGGGAGGCAGTAATCCATATATTGAAAGAAGCGAAACGACCATTGCTAGTAAACCGTTCAAAGTCACCTTCATTACCCCTGATGCCCCGATTGAAATCCAAGTTGATCCCACCAAATTACCCTTAGGTGATAATGGGCTAGCCGGAAGCCTCCTGGACATCGCCTTGGGGAATGGCATTGATGTAGAGCATGCTTGTGGTGGAGTCTGTGCGTGTTCAACCTGCCATATCATTGTCAAAGAAGGTCTCGAAACCTGCAATGAGCCAACTGATGACGAAAATGACCAACTCGATGAAGCTCCGGGCTTGAGTCTGAAATCGAGACTTGCCTGCCAATGCGTTCCTAACGGCGACAAGGATTTGATCATTGAGGTCCCGGAATGGAATAAGAATTTGGTCAAGGAAAGCCATTAATACAAAGGCCCTTCTTCATCGGAGGGCATCTCAAGAAGGTAAAGCCTCTTGGGAAAACGGCCTACACGCAATTACAAAAAAACCCTTTTCGGAGTGCCGACGTGAGCCACGATAACCAAATAAGCCTGCCCCCACTGTTGATCGTGAGAACAGGCTTATTCACTGTGGGGCTAAGGAAAGGAGGAGAGGAATTCCTTCCCTCCGATCTGAAAATTCTTCTTCAAGGATCGGAATACGTGATACAGATATAGAGAACAATCCCCATCCTCCACCGCCCGGAAACCTAAAACACCGCTTCCAGGAACAGAAGACAATTCACTCTCCTCGTTCCGTAGAGCCACAGTTAGGATCTATTCCTCCGGCAACCTGTTCTTTGACGGTACGCGCAAATCGTGGAGCGTACGATCAGTGGGCTTTATTTGAATTTCCTCCCTTTGCCTCGCACTAACACCCTGCCTGTGCGAATAATTTGGTGATCTCCTGCTGACTTACTCCATGACAGTTTTGCCAAGGTTCCCTGCAACCTCTTCACATCCAACATCTCACCAGAATTCACATCTTTGGAGTAGCCAGCAGAACCGTTATTAAACGTAGATAAAGCAAACCTCATTCCAAAAAAAATTCTTCCTCTCCTATCCTTGAAACTAGAAATATCAATTTTTTCAAGGCCTTCATAGACATTCAACCGCAACGGCCAGTATCAGGTGATAGTCAGATGTCTACATTGGATACAGTCTATCCCCTGATACTCCTCGACAAACCTTCAAGGCAACAATTCCCCCATAGAATCCGTCAAAAATTCTTTTTTTACTGACCCCATCGTGGACATAGTGCCAACCCCAAAAACATTTATGGGAATCCTATTCATAAAACTTCAAATCACCACAACAAGCATGTATCCATAAACAATTGAAACTACTAATTATTTTTGAAATTTAGAATATCTATGAGACCGGCACTAGAATTGCTCTATCAAATAAACAAAGGGTCCAACAAATAGGGAACACCATGACTTGAAAACCACCATGCAACTCTATGCTATTTATCAATATATCTTTCTAGGAATTGCCTTTACGTGCCTCGTCGGCCTCGGCATTGCTTGGTATGTCTTTCTCGGAAATCGAGGAAAATAACCAGCCCCCAATCAAAAAAAATACCACAGCCATTCTCCCGTGGGGCACCTCCTCAGTCCATCATTTGTCGTCCCTCCGGTCTTTCGCTAGGCTCGTTCTCGTAATTGGGGACTGAGGTCCCTGCTCTCTCGAAATATCCGGGTTCATGAAAGAAACAGATTGTTGAGGAAAAAATTATGTGATTTTGGATTAAGGATAAAGATTCTCGTCCCATCGGCCAGCTTGCGTACTGCAATGCCTCTCTCCCATTGATCAGCTCTACGGTTGATCGGAACGATCTATTCAGGTGATTTCCGAGAGACGTCCTCGGGAAACGGAGATTCTTGCTCCCCTGCCCAAAGAAGGAGGAGTCCCAGGTGGTAGTTGAACGGTAAAGAACTAAAACCAGAGGAGTGGAAACGAAAGGGGAACAGGGCTCCTAAATCGTTCGCAGTCAGAGTGATTTGTAGACTTGATCTCGCAAGTTTTTGACGTGAATATGATAACGATTGATTTTTTTGATGAGGCCCTGTCGGCTGATTCCCAGCTGTTCCGCGGTTCTCACTTGATTGAATTGACAGGCTATTAAGCTATCTTTGATGATCTGCTCTTCCAGCTCACCGAGAATTTGTGGCAGGCTTTTTCGTTCCAGGCTTTCAGAAATGCTCCCGCGTTGGACCGTACGCTTAATGCTGGTATCTATCACGTCCTCATGAATGGTCGCGGCTCGCACCATGACCGCCACACGTTTCATTTCATTTCCTAATTGCCGCATATTGCCTGGCCAGTCATACTCTACCAAACGTCGCATGGCAGTTGACGAAATTTTTTTTCGCGGCTTGCCCAATTCCTTGCAGTGCTGATCCAGGAAAAAATTGGCGAGCAAGGGAATATCGGCCGGGATCTCCCGTAAAGCAGGAGTCTGAATATGGACAACCTTTAGTCGGTAGTAAAGGTCCTCACGGAAGGTCCCTTTCTTGATGGCTTCTTCCAAATTGGCATTCGTCGCTGCCACCACACGAATGCTGATCGGAATGGGTCTCCGTTCTCCTACAGGTTCTACTACACGTTCTTGCAACACCCGCAAGACCTTTGCCTGCGCCTTGAGACCTAAGTCTCCAATTTCATCAAGGAAGAGTGTACCCTTATGCGCTTGTTCAAATTTTCCTATCCTAGCCTCAACCCCCGTAGCAGTACCTCGACCGATGCCAAAGAGTTCACTTTCAATGAGATTTTCTGGCAACGCGGCACAATTAACCGCCACGAAAGGATGCCGCGCTCGTGGACTCGAATAGTGAATGGCTTTAGCTACTAATTCTTTCCCCGTCCCATTTTCTCCGGTAATGAGAACATCTACTGAGCTATCATGTATTTGATCAATGATGCGGACCAATCGTTGCATAGGGAGGCTATTGCCAAGCAGGCTTTGAGTTGAGAACTGCCCCTCTACTTCTTTCCACAACTGGGAATTTTCCTCCTCGAGCCGATGGCGCTCATGTTGCAATTGTTCCATTCGCTGTATTTTCTGCAAAGGAATAGAGATTTCATCAACAAAGGCTTGTGCAAGCTTTTCATCTCGCGAAGAAAACACCTGGCCTTTTTTATTCACGGCTTCGAAGACGCCGAATACTTCACCAGTTGGCAATCGCAACGGAATCGCTAATAAGGTTCGCGTTCGTCGCTTGGTATGGAGATCAATCCCTGAGAAAAACCGGTCGTCGGATTGAACATCTTGGACATTGAGAATTTCACCCGTCTCCAGGCAATTACCAGCAATACCCAATCGTGCATCCAACCGTAGCATTTTGCCGTTTTCCTGAAGTGGAAACCATAACTCTTGCCGCTCCGCATCTAAAAGAAACACACTCGCCACCTCCGCTTCCATGCGACGGCAAGCTTCTTCCCTGATGAGTTGAAAAAAGGTGTTGCAGTTCGTTTCTTGATTGAGACGAGTCAAAAAGGGGCTGGAAGATGGCTTGCCCCGTGAGAAGGGTATATTTTTTTCGGAGGTGCTCGGCATAGGGGGTTTGTTCAATATTCTTCAATAGTGTGGCTAATGTTCTATACGCTCTCCTCTTTGCACATATTATCTCCGGTAGGATTCACGCGGTCAATGGTCTTGGTACAACCGCTGAACGGATTGTAAGGGCAGTCAGGAGAGACGCCACGCGGCCGAAATTTTGGCTTCAATAACGATCCCCACCGCAAGCGGACTTGGGACACAAATGTTTCCGCCTTAAGCGATGGAAAGCGAACAAAACCGGATAAACTTCAAGGTGGGTAATTTGAAATTAGGGAAAGTAATGCCCGAAAGTCAATTCTTTAGCTATCTCATTAGGGGCAAATGAATGTGAAACGTTGTTCCCACATTCATTTCAGTCTCTACCGCGATAACACCGGAATGCGCCTCGATGACATCCTTGACTATTTTTGTTCCCAACCCCGTTCCACCCGGCTTTCGGCTTATCACTCTGGAAGTAAATAAGGTGTCACAGATTTCGGCAGGCATACCTCTCCCGGTATCCATCACGGACAGGTGAATCGACGTTCCCTTCGATTCGATTTGTCCCCTAATCGTAATTGAACCGCCTTGGGGAACTTCGGCAATCGCATTGTTGACAAGGTTGTAAAAGGCATTAAATAGGCGTGATTCATCGGCTTCCATCTCAGGCAACTCCACAATGCCTTCATGATACAACGAGATGCCTTTTTCCTGAGCCACCAATTTCAAGGTGTCAAAGACCGACGCAACAACATGGTGCAATAGACAAGGGGGAAATCGCGGAGGACTCGTTAATCCCTTTACACAATCGGCGATTTCTTTGACGCGATCTTGGATTCGTTTGGCATTATTCGTCACCATCTCAACCACTTCCAGACATGTTTCATGGCTAGCTCGGCCTTTGTCCGGATCAAACTTCGGAAGATCCGCAAAGACTTCATTCAGCTCATCCTTCAGAAGGGAAGTCCCACAGAGTACAGGCATCAACATATTTTTCACATCATGACCTATATTTCCCAGGATTCGAGCGACCTCAGCTAATTTGGCTTCCTGAAATAATCGAGCCTGTTCAATGGACAACGCGGTAAAGGCACCGATTACCGTTAAGATAACGACGTCGTCCTGAGATAATCTCCCATCACGCTTATTCATGACCTCCAGAACTCCAATAGGATGTCCTTCCCACCGTTTGAGAGGAATCGCGATCATGTCTTGGGTATGAAATCCAGTAAGATGATCGATTTCACCAAAATGACGCTGATCTTCCTTGGCATCCCTAATCACAACAGGTTTCCCCGTGGCGAAAACCGTCCCAGCAATCCCTTCTGCCCACGGAAAGGCCGTTCCAGATTTTGGAGCTCGGTCACCAATGGCGTGTGAAAACACCAATTCCTTTGTATCGGAATTAGCCAACAGCACACACCCAGCTTCACCGTTGACCACTTCCAAGGCAATCTTTAGCCCTTGCTCCACCACATCTTCTACGCTGAGATGTTGAAAAAGTGCCTCACTAATCCTCCGAGCCGCATCTAGTTCGTACTCTTTGCGGTCTTGTTGGTTTCTTGGATTCATATTTAGTCAATCGAACCCATTTTTTATCATGTCAGGACCCCCTTAGGGCTGTTATTAAAGTAGCGTAACAAAATCCAAAAATAAAAGCTTTCACGATCTGGAAAATCCTCATTAATTTGAATATTGGGCTTTCGACATTTTTCTTTGCTCTCGAAAGTGGAATATTTTAGTGGGTTACAATATGTAGATTGAAACCATACTGTTCTACAATTCTATTTCTTGCCCTTCTTCTAAAACAGTAATCGTTTCAATATCAAGTTGAGCGATTTCTTGAAGGATGGCTTCCCGCACGATAGGCTTCATATGGTACACAAAGAGTGGCAAATTCGGCTTGCCAATTTTTCGAAATTCTTGGGCAAGGAGTGTGGGGGTAAGATGCTTACTTCGAATAGCCATGTCCATCATGGAATCCGGAAAAGATACTTCAATGAAAATACCCTTAAGATTGGGAGTCTTGGCAGCTATTTGCCAAATTTCTTCTGTAACATGGGTATCTCCGCTATAGATCCATGCCACGCTGTCGCCTCGAATGACAAAACCTACCGTTTCCACCGTATGATTGACGAGCACAGGCGTCACACTGATTCCACCTGGAAGCCTGATCTCCTTCCTGACCTCAAGACCTTGCGCACGCAGAATTGAGTAACCCGCCCCTTGGAGATTAAAGAAATTTGGAAAAACCCTGTCGTTGAAAATGTGTTCTTGAAGACCCTGGACCACCGACGGTAGGCTCGCCACCACCACCTGGTGATCCACCAAGCCAGAAAGATTGTCGACGAGCGGCGGAATATCCTTGATGTGATCAAGATGCAAGTGGGAAAGGAGTATATGCTTCACACGTTGTTGTTGTTCCAACGTCAAGGCAGAAGCCAACGTGCCAGCATCAACCATAAGTTCGTCGTTGACCAAGAATCCCACGCTTCGACAATGATTTATACCTGTTGATCCTTTGACCAACATGTCGGACCCATGTGACCCCAGCACACGGATTTTCATGGATGAAGACTTTCAAAAAATTGTGCGGCTCTCATCTTCTTCATACAATTTCCTATCTTCTCTTCTTGTAGCTGACATTCAAAAAAAATGGCCTGAATATTCTTCCCAGCGCAGAGTGCCCAGATCGAGGATTTGAAGGTATGACTGTGCTCGACCAATGGGCCTAAAGAGCATCGACTCCCTCTCTTTCTTACAGCAACACAGCTAACTTTTCCCTGGGAAGAAGGTTCCGTCCAACAAGGCTCGCAACCCTTAAAAAAAACGCTACATTCTTGATATGGCCTTCTTAGTGCAAGCCTTGCGCACCATCATGCAAAAATGAATGAAATAAAACAACCTGGCTGCCACATTTTTGTTTGAAACTAGAATTGGGATCTTTATAACGGAACGGGCTTGATAGTGGTGATCGAGACGGAGGAAAAACTATGAGCCATTTGGCCCTACCAGGTACCCAACTCGGAAACAGATTCTTCTCCCAGGTTCCTACCAAAGCACCCAACCTCCGTTCTCGAATCCCTCTGTCGAGCACCAGGGAGGGCAACGAGGAGAGCCTATTTCTTTACTTCCCAGACCGAATCCACGAAATATCTCTGTGGGTCAAACAAATGTTTCACGATCCGGCACCCACTCTTCTCAGCCAACTCTTCGATTTCTAATTGGGTGTATTTATAGGAATGCTCGGTCTGCATCGATTCCCACGCACCAAAGGAAAAGGCCTTCCCTAATGCCTCGAAATACACCTCCTGCTTTTGGGTACTGTAAATATGGCTCTCGACGGCATGTGTTGTCGGATTGTAGTGCCCCTGCTGGACAAAATATTTTTTCGCGAAATTCGCTCCAAGCTTTCGATTCAAGACATCAAGCAAATGCAGGTTGAATCGTTCGAACACACCAGTGGAATCATTATAGGCTGCATAGAGTGTCTTGGGGTGCTTCATGAGATCAAAGCCAATCATGACATAGTCCCCTGGGTTCAATGATTCCCGCACCTTCCCCAAAAATTCCTCAGCCTGAGATAATTCCATATTTCCGATGGTGGAACCTAGAAAAAGCACGATGTTTCTCAAGTTGGATGTCTCTTTAATCGCACGGAGACCATCAAAATAATCTGCACCTATTCCTGTGACCGACATAGTGCTCGGTGCATACCGTGACTCCAGCATAGCCACGAGGCCTTTAATGGCACCCTCAGAGATATCGATAGGCACATAGTCGAATGTCAGCTGGCTTTGAATGAAGTGATCAAGAAGAACTTGAGTTTTCCCTCCATCCCCAGCGCCGAGCTCAATGACCCGGAAGGGACTTTTCGCCAGGAGATCGGTAACCACCTGTTTATGATTTTGGAATATCTCAAATTCACATTGAGCGGGATGATACCCAGCCAGCTGGGTAATCTCGGTGAAGAGTTCGCTACCACGATCATCGAATATCAACCACGATGGCAGACGCTTCGGTTCTCTGGTTAGTCCTTTAAGCACCGCTTGAGCAAACTGGTCATCGGAAGATGCAGCTACGATTCCTGATCGCAAATTTTGATAGATAAATGACATTACTCTCCTTCTAATACGATTGAAATGCTTCAGGGTTTGCTCACTCTGAACGGAGCTTGCTAGGATGCTTTGTCACAACCTTATTCACCCCATTGCATAGTGTAATCGTTCCCTAATGAACGTTTCTTCCTTCCACACCCATGCTGATATCGATTGTCGCGAAGCCGAAGATACATTTACCCACCTTCTTCAGCATGACCACCTTGATCAGTATGTGTCGGACACACCCGAGTGCCTGAAACTATTCGAACATGTTCTAAGTCTGTCCATTTTGGAAGCCTACGAGGACCAGTCTACGTCTCCCAACGCACATCTTTTCCTTCAACGAATTCTGTATCGAATTAACCGATTGAAACTATTCTGGTATGACGATTTAGAAAATTACGCCAATGAAGATTCGGCATTTCTCTTCTCGGTCCGGACAAGGATTGATGCCGCCGGGCAAAAGTGGGAGGGCAAGAATATCGACATTCCTTCCGTGAAGGGCGTAGATATTGAGACTGCACTCCGTGAGCGCACAGCGGAAGATCTTGATCCTGAACCATCGCAGACTGGCCTATTCTTCCGCAACGACATGTCCCAGACCGGGTACCGTCGATTGCTGGCCATCAGCTCCCTAGATGGATTAGTAGAAGCCAGCCAACTGTCACGAATGATTGGCGGGGTGGGAAACGAAATACAAGCCATGCTCACCAAAATTCTGCTTGAGGAATACGGAGGAGGGAAATTAACGAGAAAACATTCATCGTTTTTTTCGGCC
>JAJDBR010000272.1 GCA_029261275.1 Nitrospirales bacterium | reverse complement strand
GGGTACGCCAAATAGGCGAAACCCATATCCGCCCTCACTCGTCACTTTTTTGAGAAAGTCTTGAATATAGACCGACACCGTCTCAGGCGTACATTGTGGTTTGGTGTAGCCACAGACTTGGGAGTCGACATAAATTTCAGGCCGTACCAATTGATAGAGCCGTTCGTCCATAAGGAACACTCCGGTGTCTGCTCCGCCTGCCAAATCCATATAATCAAAAACGGTAGGAGACCGCATGAAGGATCGAGCAAAATCGTAGTTTTCCCACTCAGCTGTTATTCGATGTTTGTCCACTGGCAGCCCAGTGAGCAACGATGCCATAGCTGAAACAGTCAGGGGAGGCGTGATGGATTGTGCGGACCAGGACACCGCGCCATCTTGAGCGAGTGTAGCGAGATGAGGCATCATTCCACTTTGAATCGTGGAAGATTTGATTCCTTCAAGAACAACAAGGACAATGTGTTCGGCTTGCGCCGCTGAGGCTTTAGGAAGTGAAACGATTCCGACCATACTGAGCAAAGAGAGGCTCAGAACGATCAATACACTTCCCTGTATTTTTTGCTTTACCTGCCGTCGATACCGTTGCCAATAAGTACTCATGATTCCTGTGATGCTCCAAGTAAAAAATCGACATGAAAAAATGAAATGTAATGATGTATGAAAACCAGGATAATGCCCAACTATCCTCTCCCAATGGGAGCCTGTTCATGTGAACGTCATCAGGGCCATTGAACTTATCATGCAGATTTTCAGGCGGTCAACTCATGACCACTCAACCATTCCGAGCTCCCTCGCCCTTTCAGGGCTTGGCCTCGAAGAGAGGACAAGCCGGGGTGAGGGTCAAGATCCATGGAGTGGTCAGATGAATTGGTGGGTTATTTGGTCTTGCCGGGTTTCGCCCCGGCGAACGAGCCACTTTTGTTTCGGCATAAGTAGCCAAAACCATGTTGGCCGTGGTCTGGCCCTTCGGGTGCCCAGCGCGGTTCGCCAACACCGGCGTCGTGCAAACTCGCTGCGCTCAGACAGTGCGCACCTTTTCCCCGGGGCTGGCTGCACTGCTCGGCCAGGCCACCAGGCCAGGGAATTCCCCTGAGCCACTGATCTTCTATGTGGAACCTAGGCATCGCCTGGACCACTCGTGCTGCCTTGGAATGTGGTCTGTGAACATTCACGGTTTCTTTCTCTCTTTGCCTTGTCCGACGCCTGCTGACAGGCTCAAGGGACGGGCGCTTTGATCATTCTGCAGGCCTTGTTTGAGCGTAGCGAGTTGGTCTGCTCTCTTAAGGCTCGCGTCTGTCCCATCCAATGAAGCCTGTCTGGGCGTCAATGGTTTTGGGTCCTTTTGCCGAAACAAAAGGACCTCGGCTGCCGGGCCGAGACCCGGCAACATCAACAATCACTTGGACTTTTCGAAGATGTGATCGAGATATTCAACATTCTCGAAAAGAAAAAAACGATGCAGCTCTTGCTCTTGGAAGTCGGTATGGACTATGAGAGTAGCCTCTTGACTCCGGAGATCCCGGCCGATGCCTGAAAGTAATAATTTTCAACATGCCCCCTATTCCCGTTCTAACCCTGGAGACCGGGTTTCTTATCCCACATTTGAACCTGGGCCATTAATCGACTCCCCAGCCTGGAAACAAGCTATGACTCAGGTAGGGGCGCAATTATCCAGAGCCAACGTCAAAGGTGTGGTGTTTCTGAATGGACACCCATTTAGCGATCTTTTTGGTTCGGCTCGCTTAGATGAGGTTGGGGGCTTAAAGCGTGGATATTCACGTGGTATTTCTGGCTTGGAATCTTTGTTGGCCCTGCTGAGGCCCTCAACCAATGGTATTGGTAAAAAGGACGATCCGATTCATCCACCACTTTTCAATGATTCATCGACCCACGAGACTTTGGATACTCTGGCTCAAGAAGTCGGAAATTTTACGACAAAATATGTGAAAAAATTCGAGGAAGGCCTGAGTGGGGGAAGGGAGGCGATTATTCCCTGTTTTCGGTATGTGTGGTCCTCGATTCATCATCACGTTGGGCGGATGGAGGCGGCGATTGCCTTCCTCGAATTTCTCCAACAGTGGCGGGCAGAGCGATCCTTATTGAAAGACGATCGTCTTTTGCTGATTGCCCATGGTCATGCTGGGCAGGTGTTGGCGCTCCTCTCGAATCTTATGACCTCAGGTGAATCAGAGGGGCGGCCGAGAGTTTTTGAGGTTTTGGCCCAATATTGGCAAGCTAGCCCGGTCGAGGGTCGGTCTGTTGAACAATTGGAAGCCCTGTATCAGGCTTTGACCGAGCAAAGGTTGTTGGGAGGGACTTCGGTGGATATGGTGACGTTAGGGACTCCGGTCCGCTATGGATGGGACACCGACGGATGTGGTCGGTTACTGCATGTCGTCAATCATCGAATGATTCGACATGATGGGAAGCGATGGTTGTCGAAGATGGAATTGCCACAAACGGCTTGGGAAATGCCGTATCTGACCGGGGGCGATTATGTGCAGCAATTAGCGGTAGCAGGAACTGATGTCCTGCCAGATTCTCCAGAAATGGAGCAGGCTAATGTGGATCTTCAAGACCTATTAGAGCCCTATGATGGATTTGAGCGATGGCTGGAATGTACGAGGCGGACAACGCGATGTCCGAAAGATGGG
>JAJDBR010000271.1 GCA_029261275.1 Nitrospirales bacterium | reverse complement strand
GTACTGATCTCTATAATGGGTACAAAGTTGCTCACTGATCAACTTTTCCCATCCATAGGCGTCTTGCGGCTGAGCGGGATAGGCATCGTCCTCAGCAAGCGGAACCACATTTGTGGTTGTTTGTTTGTGCTCTGGATAAATACAAGCTGAAGAGGTGTATAAATAGCGCTTCACCCCTGCCTTTCGCGACGCATCGAGCGTATGGGTATTGATCAAAATATTATTGTGGAGAATTTCAGCATGGTGGGCAGAAATGAATCCCATACCTCCCATATCTGCTGCCAAAGCGTACACCTCATCCATCCCTTCGGTGGCTTCAAGGCAGTTCAACCATCTCCGGAGATCAAGGACCCTGAATTCATCGGCCTTGCTGGCCTCATATTCCGGGAATTTCAGGTCAACCCCTCGCACCCAATAACCGCGAGCGTTAAGATAGGTAACCAAATGATGCCCAATAAATCCCCCAGCACCTGTAACCAATACCTTTGTCTGTGCCATGCTATCCTCCAAAAAAATAATGAAAAATTTCTCGACCAGGGCAAGAGATGATGCACGGCTCCCCCCTAAAAGTCTGGTAGTTTCTCATCGGTCTTCCCCTCACCATACCTTTAGCTCCGTATTACAACTTTTGCGCCTAAAATTGGCGAGAAATATGGAAGGCCCTCAAGAAATCTACTCATCTTGGGCGCAAAAAACAGGCTGAGAGGATGCCTCAAGTCCGAGGCTTCCATCTCTCTCTGTGAGGGGGTAGGTTGAATAGTGTAGAGGTGGAAAACCCAACACACAATTACTCACAAGTACTAGGTAGCCCCTGATCCCTTTACGACTGCCGGAATCGTTTTCAAAAGAATTTTCAGGTCCAACGCTAAGGACCAATTATCAATATATTCCATATCTAGTTCCATCCATCGCTCAAATGACAGTCGACTTCGGCCCATAACCTGCCACAGACAGGTTAACCCTGGACGTACACTGAATCTGCGACGGTGCCAATTATAGGCAAATGCCTCATAATCTCGAATCGGAAGAGGACGCGGCCCTACCAAACTCATATCCCCCTTCAATACATTGAACAACTGAGGTAACTCATCTATGCTCGATTTCCTAAGAAATTGTCCAATAGGGGTAATCCGTGGATCATTCCTCAGCTTAAAGGCTGCGCCATTGACCTCATTAAGATGTTCCAGCTCGGCGAGTTTTTTCTCAGCATCTACCACCATGGTCCTAAATTTGTAGAGAGAGAATCGCCTCTTGTTCAATCCCACTCTTTTTTGAACGAAGAACACAGGGCCAGGGGAGGCGATCTTGACCACCAAGGCCACAGCCCCAATAAATGGAATGAGCATGATGACAATAGGGACTATGATGCAGAAGTCCACCGCACGCTTCAGTGCTTGATCTAGTGTTCCGATAGCTCCGGTCCGCAAGGTCATGACTGATTGCCCTTCAAAATCTTCCACCCGTACTTGAGCTAATTTCGGAGAAAAAATACTTCCGAGCACTCGGACCAGCACACCCTGTTCCTCACACTTCTCGATCACCCGAGCAGCCTGCTGATAACACGCACTCAGAGGAAGAGCGAGCACAACTTCGTCCACCACATTCTGATTGAGAAAATCCGAGACCCTTGTCAAATCGGAAACCAATGGATATCCGCTTGATCGAAAATGCCTTAAGCCTTCCCATGGATCATCCATAAATCCCATCAAATGATAGCCCAAGTTTGGCTTGGCCTGAATTTCCCCAGCAAACTGAATAGCTCGATCATTGGTGCCTACAATGTGCACATTCCGTAAATTACGACCAGACTTCCTGATCTCTTTAAGAGTCTTTCGCAAGAGCAGGCGACTTCCAATAATACTCAGGGTACTCACCGTCCAAAATACTGGCACAAACCACCCTTTGAACATCTCAAACAGCAGCAGCTCAGAAAGAGTGACTAAGATCATAGACCCCAGGGCTGTGGCTTTTATCAGATCGATGATTTCCGTTTTTAAAGTCGAGAGCCGCTTAGACTCATACAGGTGAAAAAATAAAAACAGGATATGCCAAGATAGTCCGAAGCCGACTATGAATAGCACCATTCGAAAACTGACCTTATGGTCAAGAAATTCACCGAACGGCAGATCATTTTGTCTTTCGTAAAAGAACCAAAACACGACGGCAAAGGCCATCATGACCAGGAAGATATCTCCCAATTCAAATAGCTTTAGTAAGATCTTCCGCCGCCAAAGCACTGAAAATTCCTCGCTTCTTAAGCTAAACCACCTAGCTCTCTATACCGGTTACCCTCAAACCCTCATAACGATACCCCTTTGGGGATGAACTCCTGAATACCCCATTGAGACCAATGGTTCTAATCGACACTTTAAATATTCGACTGGAATAGTTTTTCGTCCCTAGGACGTTTGTCCCTATGATGACTGTTACAAATTCCACAATTGACACGGCAGCTTGAGCCCTAGTACCAGAATTTCAGAGTTCGTGGTCAGAGAATTATTCAGATGGCTAAGAATGTCCTTTGCAATAATTACGGCCCTAACATAATAGGATTCCATGCGCTGAGTCTGCCTACTCAGGATCTGAGATTGGACTCTTTTTACGTACAGCCCCAAAAAGAATAGTGGGGCTCAAGAGCAGTCTTTCGTTGGCAAGAATCATCAGATCTATGGAATACTTCCTTTTAGAGTTGCAGCCTTTTGGACTATTCATGTACCGTGCCTCGTCCGTTTTTTTTGGATGATACTTAGGACTCTTGAACCATGACCGAACGTGCTCCAACCTCACAAACAACCATTTCTTGGGCTAACATCGCACCTCAAGCTTTAGAAGGCGACCTGCTCAATCAACGAGCATGGCGCATGCCTGATATTGTGATTTATCAACATGGGCCGGAAGAATGGTGGGTTGCCCCACTAGATGAAGAATTGCCCCTGATTAGGTTAAACCGCATGGGTGCCGCTTTGCTCGGGGCCATGGATGGCCGCATGACCATCGGAGCCTTGCTTACTCAATATGGCAAATGGGTATGTAGTCCCTCGCAGCAGAATGGGCGCTGGCTGGTGGAACGGTGGGCCCAACCACGATTTTCGCTTGCCTACTATGGTACCGAACCACCCAGCGGACACAGCGCCGAGGCGAAATGGGATCTGTTGCTACAAAAAGTTCGTGAAGGCTGGCATCAAAACGTCAAAGCGGAAACCGAAGACCATCTGTCCACATTTCATGTCCAGGGTATTCAAGGCCCACATGGACATTTTGAACTCATCGAAACCACCGTCTCCCATCTCTTCCGGGAACCCTGCGAAGCCATGAACGGAACGACTTATGGACGGCTACTTGGCAAAACCCTACGCCAAATGGGGTGGCTCTCCCCCAAGCCTAAACGCATGGTGGAAGTTGGTGCCGGGCTAGGATATGTCTCGAAGGAACTGGCAGGAGAACTTTCTGCGGATGAACGGAAGGATATCCACTACACCTTTCTGGATCTGACTGGCCCGTTCCTTGGATCTCAAACCTCGCTGGCTCGACAAGCCGGGTGGACTGCCACGGCAATTCAAGCCAATGCTGAACAAATGCCCTTAGCTGACCAATCTGTCGATCTATTAATCGACAATGAAAATCTCGCCGACATGACGCCAGTTCAATTCACGAGCGACGAACTCCTCATGTTTAAGGGTGAGAACCCACAACATAAGGAAGCCTTGGATCTCATCCGACGCATGCGCCTGCCCCTCAATCCACCCTTTCCTGACGAAATCATTTTCAATTACGGCGCGATCCAATTTCTTCAGGAAGTTTGGCGTGTACTGAAGCCAGGCGGACGTGCCATATTAGTCGAATTTGGGATCGAGGACGACTGGCCTTCACCTGTCAAATTGCCCGGTCATACTGAATATGAAGTGCAATTTAGCCATCTTCGCCATGCCGCCAAATGGCTGGGATTTCGAGAACAGTATTGTACCCTGCCCCAATTCCTAGGCATGAAGCCCGACACCCAGGTACTATGCACCGGGGCCGCCTATACCCTACGACGAATTTGCCGGGAATTGGAAAAACCCTTCTCCGTCCGTGCCTACACCGAAAAAGAATTGGGGTCCGCACTTGGCGACCTCCTCCCAAAACTTACAGGGCTGCATTACCATAATGTTTTAGATCCGGCTTGGTTCGGCCTCTGGGATTTCAAAGTCATGCTGTTGGAAAAACCTGGTGGCATGAGTATCGGCCAACAGCCTGCATTTAAAGAATCCGCCGGCTTCCGTTGGTACACTCAACAGTAAATTTCCCAATCTTTTCACCGTTTCTTCTAGTAGTTTTCAATATTTTTTGCTGCTAAATCGACCAGGATGCCTTCCCGGAGACCGTAGTCACTGACGAGACATGTCTCAAAATTGAAAGCCTCCATAATGCGGCGAAGAATCACCGTGCCCGCCACGATGACATATTCGCGTCCAGGCTCCAAACCCGGCATCCCTAAACGTTCTGAACCTGTTTTTTCAACAAGGTCTTTCTCAAGACTCTGGACGGTCTTGAGAGTGAGTTCATAATTATGAACTCGAGTTCGGTCATAGTGTTTGAGACATTGCGCCATAGCTGCAAGCGTGGTGACTGTGCCTGCGGTTCCTACAAGTGGGGTGTTTGGGACCTCCCCAAATGCCTGCCTCACTTTGGCTAATTGTTCATCAATACATACATCGGCGTTTTGAATTTCTTGGGACGTTGGTGGATCAGAGTGGAACACTCGTTCCAGCAATCGCACGACGCCAAGATCCAAGGATATCACTAAAGGGGTTTGTCCTTTTCGAGCCCGAATACATTCGGTGCTGCCGCCACCAATATCCAATCCTAAAAAATTGGTGATGGTCGTAGGCAACCCAAACTGAATGCCAAGAAGGGTCCGTCGAGCTTCTTCTTCACCAGATAAAATTTCAACATTCCAGCCAGTTTCCTGTTTAACTCGCGTCAAAAATTCTAGGCGATTTTCCGATTCACGCACCGCACTGGTGGCGACAATTGCCAATCCATCTAAGTCATACATTGCAATTATATGTCTCCATTCTTTCAGCGTCCCTACCACCCGATCCATGGCTTTTTCGGATAACCGCTTGTGCTGATCGACGCCTTCACCGAGCCGCAAGATTCGCCGAGCAGCGTCAATTTCCTTAAATTCACCTGAAAGATTCACGTCTGCTACCAATAACCGACAGGTCAATGTCCCGATATCAATGGCTGCTAGACGCATGATCGTCAGTCTCCAATGAGGAATGTTCATTATAAACCACCAGCGGTAGTCTCATGAACCAACAACCTCAATGGACTTTCCTTCTTTTCCAGTCTGCTATTCCTATGGTAGGATTTTATTTGATAATAACGTATGGGGACGAAGAAATTTCCAGTCCCGTCACTTACCAAAGGAGAGCAGAATGGCGCAAATTCATTGCCGCAAATGCGATAAGGAGAGCGACCCCATCACCGACGATTTGTTTATGGGAAAACTCGAAGCCGAAGTCAAGGAAAAAGTCTGTCAGACCTGTTGGAATGAGTGGGCGGGTCCAGGGGGGACCAAAACAATGGTCATTAACGAATATCAATTAAATCTTGGTGACGAAAGTGCCAGGGAGACCTTGAAGAAACAAATGCGCACCTTTTTGAAAATGGATGATACCGAGGCAGAATTTAAAGATTATCGACATTAAAAACAGCGCGGTATTTTCGTCCCATATTCGATGGTTGCCTTATCCAATGAACAGTCTTTCCCTGAAGGATTTCATGACAGTATTTTCGGATCTCTCGACTCAGAAGACATCCTCTTGAAGGAATGTTTCAGGCACGGTAGGATGATGTAATGGATGTTCCACTTGGCAAAGGCGTGTTTCTTATTGCCACGCCAGCCCTTCGTGATCCCAATTTTCGTCAGACGGTGATTCTGCTCTGTGAGCATGGCCCCGAAGGAGCCCTGGGTGTGGTTCTCAATCGCCCAACCGAGATGAATATTACCGAAGTACTGCCTCACATGCCAGTATTGGAAGGCCAACCCCATCGAGTCTTCTGTGGTGGACCAGTGCAAAAAGATAGCTTGTTGGTGTTATATCACCTCAACGAGGAAGTCGAGGATACTCATGCGGTCTTAGATGGCGTGTATTTAGGTGGTAACACAGAAACCCTCAAACGCATCCTTGAGGTTCCGGACGAAGAAGAATCCTTCCGAGCTTTTATGGGCTATTCTGGATGGGGACCAGGACAATTGGA
>JAJDBR010000028.1 GCA_029261275.1 Nitrospirales bacterium | reverse complement strand
CTTCGATCGCAATTTTGCCCGCACCTTTGATAAAGGGGAACCGATCTTGGATGGGGACAACCCCACGGTGGTGAAATTTCAGGATATTGCGAAAAAAATTCATACCTTGTTGGATTATCAACAGGTCTTAGCCGGGAAATTGTAACGCCTCGACGCAACCGTTGGCCGTCGCCAACGCTCAGAAGGGAAACGATATGAAATTTGTCTGTCTCAAATGCGAAACCTATATGACCTTTGAGAAGGTGGAAAAACCAGCAGAAGGCACCTTGGGAGTCTTTTTTGAATGCCCCTCTTGCCAATCACGGTTTTCGATGGTCACCAATCCCGGCGAAACACAAATGGTCTCCTCCTTAGGTGTCCAATTAGGTGGCCGAACTGAAGCCGCGATTCCTTTAGAAATGACCCGAGGCGGATTAGAGGAAAACGTATCTGCAGGAAAAGGTCAGATGGCAGCCTATCTCAATGACAAAATTCAGGCTGGCCAACCGGCACCCGCGGCTTCTGCAGCTCCGGCTCCTGCCCCAGCATCAGGCGAATCAGGTGAGAGCGGTGGGTGTCCGTTCTCGGCCATGGTGGCTCAAATGGGGTTAGGCTCAACAGGGTCAACGACTCCAGCCGCTCCAGCGGAAGAGCCATTGCTCTGGACGCCGGATGCTCAAGAGAAGCTGGCGAAAATCCCTTCCTTTGTACAGCCCATGGTCAAAAGTAGTGTGGAAACCTACGCTCGAAAAAATGGCTTCAAATCGGTCACATTACAAATCATGGATGATTCCAAGAATTCTTCTACGGAAGGTATTCACTGGACGCCTGAAGCCCAGCAACGGTTGGATAACATCCCCGATTTCATTCGCCCAATGGCCAAGCGCGAGATAGAACGGTTAGTAAAGGAACGAGGCGGAACGGAAATTACAGCCGATATGATGGAAGAGGCCAAAGAAAAGTTTATGAAGTTTATGTAAGTCTCAGTAAATATTTCAGGTTTTGGAAAAGGCGGCTCTTGAATAAGAGCCGCTTTTTTTGTGCGCTGCTCTCCGGTCTGATTCGTCATTCCCGTGAAGGCGGGAATCCAGTCTTTTCCCCATATCAGTAATATGCCGGGTTTCGGCCCGGCAGCCGAGGCCCTTTTGTTTCGGCAAAAGGACCCAAAACCATTCTTGCCCTGGCGTGGCCCTGCGGGTTCCCTGCGATGCTCACGGACTCCGGCGGCTGCGCAACTCGCTGCGCTCAAACAGTGCTCGCCGAATCTCCGGAGTCCGCTCCGCTTCTCGGCCACGCCAAAGGCTGAAACTTCCAATTATTTGCGGGAGCCTCGATGTTCTTAGTCGTATTCTCTTTGAAGCTGTTAATATAAACCATAGAACCTGACTGTGAGTGGAACTTAATTCTTGATAGGACTTGCACCTTGCCCTTTCAAGGTGAAGCTAGAATTCTATGGGAAACTTGCCCTTAATTTTATTTACCTCTTTAGTTGTCGGATTAGTTGTTTTAAATATCTATGCGAGCTTTATTGTATGGCGCTCTCCTCTATTTGAGCTGGAAAGAAAAATATTTCAAATATTCTTTATTTGGCTGGTTCCTGCTCTGGGGGCCATACTAGCCATTAGACTAATAAATGAAAGAAAAGATGTTCAAAAGTCTCCTCTGGATATTCAAAAGATTCAGAGTTTGAAGATGATTGCTTGAGCGGAAAGATACAAAGAAAGAAACATGAAGAAACATTTGAAGATCTTGATGGAGGGGACTTATAAAATAAATTTGTTACTTAATACTGGGTATTGGTTGGATTTATGTAGGCTTATATTAGGACAACCTATTTCAATGCAGAAGAATACTGACAATGCGTTGTAAGTTAAAAATAAGGGATCAAAGGTAGTTTTTGAATCTTACAAGAATATATCGAGATTTACTTCGGGGGTATTGGAAGTAACCTTAGCTTAGTTGTTAGTCATGAACGAACTCGTCACGGAATTTGAGCGACATGGTTTCATTGTAGTGCCATCAGTTGTTTCCAGAACTCAATTGATCGCATTAGCTGACTGCTGCGACTCAGTCGAGGTATCCCGTGCCGGTACACGCGATCTGTTGGAGTTGAAGTGGTGTGCGGATATGGCTCGGTCAATTCGGTCGAATGCGCTTATTCAAAGCTTGCTTGGTTCGTCCAAGACTGCCGTACAGTGCACACTTTTCGTTAAAGATTCACAACGAAACTGGCTTGTGCCTCTACACAGAGACTACAGCATTCCGCTTAAGGCAAAAATTGATTCTCCGAATTGGCCGGCATGGTCGATCAAGCAATCAATTCATTTTGCCAGACCTCCCGAACACGTGTTGGAAGAGCTAATTGCTGTTAGGGTCCATTTGGAAGACACCGACATTCAAAATGGCGCACTTCAAGTGGTCAATGGCTCTCATCGGTCTAAGGCAAATAGCGGTGAGCGAGTCGCTCACTTTGTGCCTGGTGGAGGGGCTTTGATCATGCGACCGTTATTGTTACACGCTTCGTCGAAAATAAAGTTAGGGTGCAGGCGAGTCCTTCATTTCGTATATGGGCCTTCCGAGCTACCAGATGGCGCAGAATGGGCGAATGCCGTATAACAATAAAAGGAGACGCTTCCATTTCATTGCATGTGTTTTTTGACAGCCTTTTCGCCTAGCGCGCGGGTTTGCTGGGGAACCAAATTCGACAATTTTGTTCATCACTGTTTGAGCGGAGCGAGTTGCCCAGATCTATAATTTGGTCCTGTGACGAAGTTTTCCCAAGGGGGCTGCGCCAGGGGAAAAACGCTTTTGAGTTCTTTTGGCAAAACAAAAGAACTTCTGTTGTGCCGAGACCCGGCTACCCGAAATCCTTCCAATTGGCATACGGCTTCAATCGGTAAATTTCTTCTGCTGGATTGGGCAACACGACTCCCTGTTGTTCCAATACCTTGGCTGTTCTCCAAAGTGGTAAGCCGACAATCGTTGGGTAATCTCCTTCTATTTTTTCGATGAATTGTGCCCCCTCCCCTTGAATCGAATATGCTCCGGCTTTTCCTAGACTTTCTTCAGTAACTAGATATTTTTTGAGTGTGCTTTCAGTAAATGGTTTGATCCAGACGTCTGCGGTTTCTACGAAATTGATGGAAATGTTAGATGCTTTTTGAATGAGGGCCACACCTGTGTGGACTTGATGAACCCTTCCACGAAGCTCTCGAAGCATGGTTTCGGCTTTTTCCATATTCTCTGGTTTGCCTAATAGCCTCCCTTCGATTTCGATGACGGTATCGCTTCCTATCACTAAGTCTTCTGTATGCTGGGAGGCTACAGATTGGGCTTTGTCTCGTGCGAGGTGGCGGGTTTGTTCGCTTGGCGGAAGATTTGGTGAGAGCGTTTCTTCGCAGGTTGGCGCGATGATGCGAAACTGCAATCCTAATAACTCCAATAACTCTTGGCGACGGGGCGAGGTTGAGGCTAACAGAATGTGCATGGCTCACGAGAAAGGGCTTATACGGGTGTGGAGGCGAATGCGGGGGCCTCGGATGATGCATGCTCGGCCAGGTAGGCTTGAAGAATGTTTTTGACGTCCTGGCTTCCGTTGGTTCGGACCATTTGGACACGCATGGCGGCGGCATGGGGAAACGTCGAGCAATACCATCCTAGGTGTTTGCGCATCCGTACGAAGCGTTCTGTTCCATGAATGGCTTCGAAGCATTGTGCATGGGTGATCATTGCTTGGAACTTTTCATCCAGACTTGGTTCCGAGGTCTTCCATTCAAGTGGCGATCCAGTTCTGAGGGCCTCACGTACTTGCTCGATTTCTTGAAAGATCCACGGATTGCCCAAGGCCCCTCGCCCGATCAACACGCCATTGACGCCAGAGTCTTGAATACGTTGATGGGCTTCGGCCAAAGTTTTGATGTCTCCATTTCCGATTGCCAAAATCCCGTGTGTCCGAATGCGTGCGGCGGCTTGGGCAATGGCCTCCCAGTCCGATTGACCTCGGTACATTTGCGAAAGCGTTCGCCCATGCATGGAGATGACCTCCGGGCGTCCTTGGATTAGGACGTCGCTCCATTCATCAATAATATTGAAATCGAAGCCCAAGCGAGTTTTCACTGAGAGAGGGATGGATGATCGTTCTTGGCCTTCGATTAGTTCTGGATGCTCCGCTTTGAGTTGAGCAATACTTTGGAGCGCACTGGGTTTGAGTCCAATTTCTGTTAGAGGTTGCCCGGCTGCCCAGTCCTGAATGCCTTTTCTCGCATGGTCCATGAGTTCCAATGCGAGATTTGGTGTGCGGATCAAGCCGGCACCGCTGCCGGACGAGGCCACATTTTTCGAGGGACAGCCCATGTTGATGTCGAGCCCATTAAAGCCCAGTTCGCAGACCACGTGCGCTGCCTGGTAAAATAAGGCAGGGTCTTTTCCATATATTTGGGCAATGATCGGACGTTCCACTTCTGAATACCGAAGACTGTCGAGCGTTTTCAGTCGCCCCGAGCAAATGTCATGCACATTGGTGAATTCGGTAAAGACGATATCGGGTTTGCCATAGGTGGCGACAATATATCGAAAGGCCGAATCGGTGACGCCATCCATCGGCGCGAGGCCGATGATCGGTTGCGGCAGGGTTTTCCACAATGACATTGTCATAGTTGTCGTCTCATTACCATCATCTTGAGTTTAGCCCATGAGATGCCGAAAAGAACAACATCCGCTCGGTTGTCACCGGTTTTCCCCAAAAATCATGTGCAGTTGTAAAAGGAGGCCCTGGAAAATACTAGAGCAGGGAGTCTTTCTGGTTGTGCGATCATTGCAGCGATTAAAAACGAGTGAGGTCCAAGGAATGTTCTCCTGGGTGGAATGAATATTCCTTTTCTAATCCAGAATTCTAAGAGACGATTAGTATTTTATGGCCAATATTTCGCTTCTTTTTTCAACATGGTAAGCTCAAGGTGGAGGGCCGGTACGTGATGATTAAATTTGACGAGCTAGCGCAGCCCAATACGCCTGATGTCGTGTTGTACCATGCTGAATGCATGGATGGCTTTGGTGCAGCTTGGGCTTTGTGGAAACGATTTCCTCAAGCTCGGTTTGTGCCCGTGAAGCATGGGTTTCCGCAACCGGAAGGACTCGATCAGCAACATGTGGTGATGGTTGATTTTAGTTATCACCGCGATGCCATTTTGTCCTTAGCGAACCGTACGGCTAGCCTGCAAATTTTGGATCATCATATTACGGCGGAAGCGGCGTTAGCCGACTTGCCTTTTGCTTATTTCGATATGGATCGGAGTGGAGCTGTCCTGGCTTGGGATTGGGCTCATTCGGAACCGGTCCCTTGGTTGTTGCAATATGTGCAGGACAAAGATTTGTGGCACTGGCACCTTCCGCATAGTCGGGAAATCAGCGCCGCGTTAGCGTCGTATCCGTTTGATTTTGCAACCTGGGACCAGTTTCAATTTGATACGTTAAAAATTGAAGGCACGGGAATTTTACGGTCCGAAAATAATTTGGTAGATAAACTGGTTCAGGATGCGGTTATGGTTTCTATGGCAGGGCATATGGTCCCTGCGGTTCATTCACCCGTGCTCTCCAGTCAAATTGGCGAGCGGCTTGCCGCACACCATGCGTTTGGTGTGATTTGGCATCAAAAGGACGGGCGCCGATATTTTTCCTTGCGTTCAAAAGCTGGTGGGATTTCGGTTTCGGAGATTGCGGCTCAATATGGTGGCGGTGGCCATACGCATGCTTCAGGGTTTTCAATTGCCATACGTGATGAATCTTTCCCTCTCCTCAACCCTGTTTTAGACTTTCCTGTTTCTTCTTCTTCAGTTCATCATTCTTAAAGTTGCGTTTTCACGGTTGGTGTACCAATGATTCCATTACGGGATGATAATCCAACAGAAATCACGCCCGTCGTGACCGTGGCCTTTATTGTGATGTGCGTGCTAGTTTTTCTCTATGAAATCTCTTTGCCAGCACAAACTAACGAAGCCTTTGTGTATATGTATGGAGCAATCCCCGCGGTGGTGTTTGGGCATGTGCAGCTGCCACCGGAACTTATGAGTTTGCCCGCGTATGGCACCCTGTTCTCCAGTATGTTTTTGCACGGAGGCTGGATGCATCTCATTGGGAATATGCTGTATTTATGGATATTTGGAAATAATATCGAAGATGTGATGGGGCATGCCAAGTTTGTTCTGTTTTATGGAATCTGTGGTGTGATAGCCGCTCTAAGTCATGCAGTAATTGATCCGGAATCTACTATCCCGATGGTGGGTGCAAGCGGTGCAATATCAGGAGTATTGGGAGCGTATTTGTTGCTCTACTCTCGTGCGCGGGTTCTTGTCTTTATCCCTATTGGATTCTTTAGTCAGATGATTCACGTGCCGGCGGCTGTTGTCCTAGGCTTGTGGTTCCTCATGCAATTGTTCAGTGGCGGAATGAGTTTGGGGCACGAAGGAGGAGGAGTGGCATTCTTTGCGCATATCGGAGGATTTATTGCAGGCATGACCCTGATTGGTTTGTTTAAGCATTCACATATCAAATTTTTTAATCAACCCCATCCTCCCCGGGATTCAAATCGTTGAGAAATGGGATCGGTAAAGAATTATTATTCTTATCTGTAAAATGAGTTGACACAATTCACCTTCTTAGATATATTCACAGTTCGCCCTTCGGGGGAGATCTTTGAAAATTGAATAACTGTCAAATAAAAACAGTAAATAAAAGTGTTTTGAAATGGCGGCCCTTGTAATTGTTTTTACTTTTGAGAGTTTGATCCTGGCTCTGAACGAACGCTGGCGGCGCGCCTATCACATGCAAGTCGAACGAGAGACTCTTCGGAGTAGTAAAGTGGCAAACGGGTGAGGAATACATGGGTAACCTACCCTTGAGAAGGGAATAACCCGCCGAAAGGTGAGCTAATACCCTATACGCTACGCTTTCTTTGGGAGGTGTAGGAAAGCTAAGCCGTGGGCTTGGCACTCAAGGAGGGGCTCATGGCCTATCAGCTTGTTGGTGGGGTAACGGCCTACCAAGGCTACGACGGGTAGCTGGTCTGAGAGGATGATCAGCCACACTGGCACTGAGATACGGGCCAGACTCCTACGGGAGGCAGCAGTGAGGAATATTGCGCAATGGGCG
>JAJDBR010000270.1 GCA_029261275.1 Nitrospirales bacterium | reverse complement strand
AGGGGAAGATCGGCCCGAATGCGTTGTGAAAAGTTTGCAGCTTGATCGGCTTGAACGGCGTTGGCATTGATGAGGGAACGACGTTGCAATTCTGGAAATGGCAGATGGGTGTTCAGTTTTCCTTGCTCGTAAATATATTCTGGCAGGTACCCGGTCAATAAAATTTTCCAGGAAAAGGGGAGATGGCCTGGATTTACTTGTGAATGCATCCATATGATATTGGTGCAATTGGCAATCAAGGTATCGTAAAACTTTGGGTGCTCCCGAAGGTTATTGATTGACTTCAGGTACTCGAGAAATAATCGGCGCCCGTTTTCAATCGATTCAATCGATTTTGGCAACTGATACAGATAGACCTCTTCTGGCGGATCCTTTCGATAATTCGACCTGACCCGGATCAAGTCCCGCTCATCGCCCACAATATAAATCAGTTCGTACTGCTTGAAAAATCCTTTGATGGATGAATAGCCTTCCGTCGCCTCTTTGCGGGCTTCAATGGAAATGGCCAGGTGATCATCCCCGAACCCGAAGGTCAAAAAAATATGCGCAATGGTCGGACCCATCCAGTACACGGCGACCAGATCAACCGAGTCGAGCTTCGTCAGGTCGTACGTGTGGTCGTAGTAATCAACGGTAAAGTCGGTCTCAGTTCGATAGTCAAAGTTGCGAATGTTGTGAACCGTGATGAGATCGCTGTCGAACGTGGCATAGGGAAGAACGGCGACTTCTGGCTGCCATTCCCGATCATTGGATGGTTCAATCATGCTCCACCAGGACAGGAGCAGCAGAAACATCATCATGTAGGAAGCCGCAGCTAGCCGTCGAAATCGTCTAAAGCAATAGGCGACAAGGGCGACGAGGCTGGCTACGGCATAGGTTGAAGCCAGGGCTGTGCGAATGTTGTCGTTTCCGGGTCCATCAATGTGTAACGCTAATGTGCCCCAGGCCCCTGTTCCGATTATCAGGACGGCTCCAATGAGTAAGCCAACGACAGTGATCATTCGGCGCATGATAAGCCTTTGGTTGGCAGAACTTTAAATTGAGGAAGCCATCTTACCAGACAACTCGATGGACCCCACATCTCATTGCAGTTGTAGGCTTATCCGACCTTATACCCCTTGCCCTCTAAACACACACCATAGGCGCGGTTGAAGGTCTGATTGCTTTGTTGGTGTTGGGCTGATGCTTGTTGCTGTTGTTCTTGGGCGCTGCGGTTGCCTCGTCTCTGTCTTATTGCACCACTACCACCACCTACAGCGGCTCCAATGGCAGCCCCTTTGCCGGCATCCCCGGCGATGGCTCCTCCAATCGCTCCTAGCGCGGCCCCGCCCATCGCGCCACGCATGGCTCCACCTCGTTGTTGTGTTGGCGCGGAGGTCGCCGCGACTTGTTGGTTGGGATCAACCCCGGTTTGTTGCTTGGCCCACTTGTGACAAGTAAATTCATCTAATTCTTGTTGATCGGGACTCTGCCCTTTCTGCGGGAAGATAAACATTTGTGCCTGAGCATTGGATAAGCCCATCACCAGCATGAACACCGTAGTGACACCAATCATGGATAAGATTCGCATAAGATACCTCCAGGTCAGAATAGTAATTCATCATGAAACATTGAGGAATAAAGTTAGGATTGATCAGGAATCGAATAGGTGATGCGTGGCCAAGATGCGATTCCTTCCCCATGTTGGCGTGCTGATTCGAACCCTTCCACAATGAGGAGCTGTCGAGACTGCATTTGTGAAATCATTTCGCCTTCCCCGGTAATACCAGTAAACTTTCCGGTTCCACTCGTAATCGTAAATGGTCCCCGGCAGCCTTCCATGTCCCCCGTACAGGAGAATTCTGCAAACACCCGATCGCCTTCAGCGTTCGTAATAATGCAATGGCCCTTTCCAGACTTTGTCATCGCTTTTAAATCGGCTTCGACCGTGGCTGGACATACAATAGAGCCGGCGTGCAAGGCTCCCTGACTATTCTCGGCAAACATAATGCCGCTATAGACTGCCACCATGTAGACCTTATCGTCGCCAATAGGAAACGCAAATCCGTCTCCTTCCCAGGGAGCCATGGCTTTGATTTCCTTTTGCTCGGCGAAAGCGGCTTCGTCCTGACCAAGGAAACCAACACCCAACAGCACTGAAAGCAAAAACCAACAAGATTTTTTCATCAAACATCCCTCCTAATTCTTGAAAAGCCTAATGTATGAATAAGAAATTTTGCCATAAACGGTTCCTTCAAGTGAAGAGCCACGATCGCTACCCTAAGAAATCCAAGCTCAAGCCAAAGGTAATGGTCGTGTCTGTGGACTTCCGATTCTCGGCGGGTTTGGAATTGTACCCCACATTGTATTCGAAACGAATAGAGAGGTCGTTGTAGATTGTGACACTGACTCCCTGGTTGGCGGTCAAACGCGTGGCATTATCATGCCCGATGTCTCGCGTGCCGGTATGATCATGCCAAAACTTGAGGTCGCCTTTAAAGAATTCCAAATTCCAGCGGGTTTGCCATGAAAAACCAGGGATGATCTGGCTGGGTTCAGACGTAAAATCTTGATACACGATATTCGGCCCCGCAGCGACCGTCAGGAAATTGGCCCGGTGATCCAAGATATCATAGCCAGCCCCGATGATGGTGGTGCTACGAAGAGATAAGCTTTGAAATTTGTCGTACTCCAGGAAATTAATGAATGGGATATAGGCCCGTTTCGTGAGGAAGTAATCCCAGCGGCTATTCAGACTGGCATTTTGCGCGTTGACTTCTCCCTGCGCTTTGCCACGATTCGCTCGCCCATCAATAATAAATCGATGCCAGCCTTTGTAAACGGTCAACGTCCCAGAGGCATTGAGGGATTGGGTGTCGGTATTCCCTGAGGTGGCGCTCCCCCCAAGACTCAGGAGCCCTCGGTAGGACAACTCAAACAGGTTAATCGTTTTGATTTGGCCCAGTTGAATCGAGCCACCCGGCTCAAGACGGAACAGGATCAACCGATCTCCATCGCGGACGCCAATATCATCAGGAATAACCGCATCTTCGTGGAACGACACCCATAAGGGTTTTTCAGAGGTCAGTCCGTCGACATCATCCCAATCGATATAAATGACGTCGGCGTAATCCGTATCAACGCTGAGAACCGTGTCTTCCATGGTGATAATTTCACCACTGACGCGATCGCCGTTCTTGAGCAAAATGACATCCGCAGCGTGCGCTCCCATGGTTCCGCACAAAGACCACCCCATGACGGCGAGGCACATGACTCTCGAGGCTGGGCCAAATCTGTCGTGCGTGGCCACGTACGTTTTCAGAAACCAGTGATATAAGGAACGTGTTGGGAATTGCCAGGGGGTCATGGGCGTGCGAGGCAGTATAGATTTCTGTGCTCGTAGGGTAAAGTATCACCCCTTTTCCGAGGGTATCCAGTTGAAGGAAAAGATCCAGCTGAAATAGTCTCTGGCTCGCTGCACCAAGCCTCAAAAGGCAGATGACGGCATGGAAATAACAGGTTATCAGGTGATCGCTGGGAGATCTGCTAGGCTATGCCTATCAGGATTTCCAGCGAAAAAGTAGCTGATAATGTCGTGTGGCCTCACGCCGATACCTTCAGACGCAGATCATGAAGACTGTGTCTGCCTAACCTGTCTACCAGGAGGGAATGACGCCTCCTATTCAAAAGAGGTATTTCCCCTGGCAGGCATTCATCGCGATTCATTGGTTGCAAGAATTCGGCGCCGAAGGTCGTTTTGAAGGCCAATATTTTACTTGAACCATAGGGAAGGGGGGGGATTGGCAACGAGAAGGATGATCAGAGCAGAAGGCTCAGACTTCTTGTGGTAGGAGAATCATGCGAAATGGTATTTGGGATTCCTGGTGAAAGTCTATGGATACATTTTAGCTTGAGACCATAATGGCTCTCCGACACAATGTCTAAGCACAATCGCTGTCATTAGAGTTCTATCGCATGTTCGAATGGATCACCTGGGTGGTTTTGGGCTTCATCGCCTTAGCCTCTCTACTCATAGGCCCTATGGCAACCCACTCGCCCCTTGTTACTTATTTTCTAGGCGACCATAGTCCAACAGTCCCGACTCAATCGGAGACGCGTGTCGATAGGCCGTCTGTAAGTAATCACTATGCTTCCAGAAATCAGGATCGCTTCGTCTGACACCAAAACGATTGACTAGAGCTTGATATCCCTTTTCGCTGCTAAGGCCTTCCACGGCGCTGACAAAGTCTTCCAGTTCTGCCTGCGAGACATGGTAAAAGGCATTGGGGTAGGCGCCCAAAAACCCCCGCACTACGGTTATATTATCTTCTTGAGGCAGACGTCTTTTATCATCAAAGAACAGATGGGACACATTGCTCAGGCCGTTGTTATGGATGAGGGTCACCACATGGTTTTTCGAACCTTCAATTGATAAAAAGCTGAGTTGCGGCAACCAGGAAACTGCTGCACCTGTGATGTGCGACAACCGTTCCAACTGTTGAGAGACAGTCGTATCGCCGATCTCCTCAAAAGCATAAGGCTTACGTAAAACCGGCCCAAGGCGGTCACGTATCATGCCAATCAATTCTGATTTATGGTCTGCTGTGTGAAATTGAATATCGGTCTGTCGGTTCACTCTGTTGAAATACACCGCACCAAAATCTTCGACCTTACCACCGGCGTTTCGATACCAGTATTTCCATTCTTTGACTCGTGTCTGCTTTGGGAGCAGAGTGAGAAAACCAAGCTCACCCTCCATCCGCAAAAAATCCATGTAAAGCCGAGCGTTTAATTGGTGCCCGACATTGCCATAAATGTCATACCCGGCAACCAGCAAGTAGTGAATGCGCTCAAGCAAGGGATAACCGAGCAACACTAGAGTCTTGGGCTCATCACCCACTAAGCCTTTGACCACGGTCGCATTATTCAGATGCCGAAACACCGTGAGGGCTGCATTGTCATTCTGGCTATCGCCATCCCAAATCAGGTCAAGTGACAGGTCGTCTGGTGTCGACAGATGTTGCTGGATAAACGCAATTTTACCTGCCACATAGTTCTTTTCTAATTCAGAATACTTCAGCCAATTTCGCAAGGCTCCGGTGTTGCTCTGTTCTGCTATCGGCATCTGAAGATTTCGGTTTTCTTTTTCAAGAAATTTGTCCGCATGGTCCAGTACCGGACTGTCGGGATTTCCAAAGACAATCCAGAAGCGTTCATCAATCACATTGAGCGCTATTTGTCCTCGACAAACAGGCCCCTTGATGAAATTCATCAGAGTAAATCGAGCTTCATCGAGCAGAAATTGATACCGGGATTTAGCTGGAATCAACTTAAAGGTTTCAAAAGGGTTAGCCGACGCCACCGGTTCGTACGACGGTAAGGTTGGCACTTCGTATTCAGGCTGTAAAAAGAGAGCCTGATACCGCGCGATACGCTGTTGATTGAGCATATAGGGCATGTGGGTTTTGGCTAAAATCGTGCTCCGAACCGGCCGCAGACGATAATAGAACCGATCAACCTTTGGAGCATCGTAGGGACGTCGTGTGGCAATGAAATTAATGGCTTCACCCGGAGGAGTCGTGGATCGGACGAGACGAAAAAAGAATGGGGGAGTGAGGTCATCAAAATAGAGATTAGCCAAAAAGAGATGCTCGTACAGATACCGGCTCATTAATTGTTC
>JAJDBR010000269.1 GCA_029261275.1 Nitrospirales bacterium | reverse complement strand
CATCTAAAGACTGATGTTCACGAAGGTACAGTGCAATTTTTGTCTGGAGCTCAGTATCAATCTCATCCATGTAATGCATCATGAGGATGTAGTCGGCCGACATTCCTGAATCTGATTCCAAGTCAAAACGCCAAAAGCCCTGTTCATGTTGCAAATTTAAGAGGCCTCGCGTAGCCAAGCGTATGGCCAAATCCTCTGTTGGCAATTGCGAAGAGACGGTGGGAGGGAAAAGGTTTTGAGGCGTGGACGGATTTCTGCTTGTCTTCATCTTTTTATCGTTAAGAATAGAACATTAGAAAATACAGGTTCTTTGGCGGTAAACGAAAAAAGTACGAAAATACCGAAGGAACAGCAAGGTGTCAATTACGCGAATTAACGGTCCCCTCGGGAGTTCGGATGGCGAGGTAAACTGCTCTGAACCCTGAGACACGGGCAAAACTCATGATTCCGACACATCATGCCGTTAAAAGAGGAGAGGGCGACAAGAATTGTTAGCTCAGAGATTGAACCGGAAGGCATTGAACGTTGCTTGTAGACCTTCTCTGGCCCTACTTCTTTCCAGAGATTTGGACTGATTCGAAGGGTAAAGCACGCAAGATCCAATGTGACGAAACGATAATGACAACGGAAGACAAACTGAAATCAACCACCATACACTTGAATCCCGTACCCACCTTGGCCAACTGGCGGCGATCTCACAGCAGCTCAACGAATCTCTCGCATCTATCCAACGAAAATTATTGCCAACGATTCATGACCGGAATCAGAGCGCCAGCTAATTGAGGTACTCCAAACTCAGATTTCAGACTCATTGATGAATTGGGAGATATCGCCATACTGTGAGCACATCGCCTTTTCTTCACTCTGGAGGATCTGGTGATTCAGAAGCGCGTATCTGCCGCAACAACATTTTCGCTTGAGGTCGGTGAATACGTTCCCAAATCCATCGCTTCTCGAAAGGAGGCGTTTCAAGAACTCTGATGAATTCCTTTACCGCCTCCTGAGAATGTCCATGCTTCAAATACCACTTTCCAAGATCCAGTCGACCAGGAGCATAGTGAGGATCAAGAGAGATCGATATTTTGAGGTAATCGCCTGCAGCCTCTGAATCACCTCCTAAAAACCAAGGCAATTCCTCATAAATTCGCCCTAACATATGATGAGCGGGAGCATGTTCCTCGTCAAGGTCCAACACTCGATTCACATGATTTTTTAACGTCTGTAAGTTAAGCGCTGCTGCGACCAGGCCTTGCAACTGAACGGCTTTACCAAGATTGGCAGCATAAAGAAAATGGGCATCAACTGAAGATTCTTCTTGCTCTAACGCTTTTTTGGCCAATCGAGCTCCCTCTTGAAAAGAGGACAATTTTTTCTCATGATCAAGGTAGAATCCATACCCTAAATCCAAATACAAGCTGGCCAAACGCCTCAACTCTGCCGGATCCTGAGATTGCGCCATTCCACTGGACAGCAAATACTGTAGTTCCTGTTTCAGAGCATCAGGAGAATCTGAATTCTCCGGCAAATCACTTAAGCACCATCCAGGCCAAACGAAGACTCCCAAACTTAGACCGAGGAACAGAACCAATTTCATTTTGGCGTTATAATTCAATAAGCTTCTGGCTCTACAAAAATTCAAAACGGATAATCCAGCCCAGCAAAGACGGCTCCGCCTTCCCTGCTATATCCCCAATCTACCCGGCTGACTAAATTAGGGCGCACAATCCCTCGAAATCCCACACCAGGCGTGACTTCCCACTCATTAAATTGCCGAAAAGCAAAGTCTTGATACGTCCGGCCCATATCCACAAAAGGGGCTACTTCAAATTCCACATTGACGTTGAACAAATTTATCTTAAACAAATGAATACGCTCCTCAACATTGAAAGCCACCATATGGTTATCAATAAATCGATCTCGTCCGTATCCTCGAAGAGTATTCTCTCCTCCTAATGAACTTTGTTCAAAAAATGGGATCCCATCTCCAAAGCTTAAAAGAACCACGCCCCGAATGAGGAGATTATACCGTTTCGACGGACTGGGGAAAAACTGGCGAACATCAAAGCCGTACCGAAAATAGAGTTGATCGTCAATCTCTCGTCGATCGAAATTTTGCGCCACTTCCCCAAACGCTTCAACTCGAGTTCCTGCGGTGGGAGTCGTCGGATTGTCCCGGGAGTCATATTGAAATACCAACCGGTGCGCCAACACCGTGGCACCCTCTATTCCAGCCGTATCCGGGAACTGGTCTCTAGCAAAGGATTCGTCATCCACCCCGCCAGGTTGTATTTCGACGTCACGAAACCGTTGATTGACAGACAACCGTGTGACATCATTGAGATGAACACCGAAATTCCAATGGACCTGAATTTCCCGTCCGGTATAGTTACTCTCATTCGATTCTGGAGTAATTTGGCCGAGACCGAAAAACCGCTTGGTCGCGTTTTTGAAAAATTGTGCCCCTATATCCACGAAGAACAGGCCTTCAATAAAACCTGGATCTTTGTATCGAAGCTTGAATTTTCGCTCAATTTCTTCCGTATACGATCCCACGGCCTCCATTTGCCTTCCCCCAGACCAGTATTGAAAATAGTTGAGCGTACCCCGAACACCCAAAAAGGAATTATGAATCAAAAGGGGGGCAAAGACGGACCGAAGGTTTCCCTCCTCATCTGAATCCAGTACGGGAACAATGATCCCAAAATCCTGCCCGTCGTTTTTGGAAGCCGAAATAGCAGGGACAACAAAAACAGATTTTTCAGCACACACAGAGGAGGTGATAAGACTTCCGGCTAAGGCCAGGCAGACCAATGGCGCCAAGCACGACACACGGAAAGGCTTCATTACACTGGCTCCCTAAGATGAGGCCGCCAGGTCAGTCTTTGAACGAAGTTTGTCGAGTAATCCCTCAAATGAAGAGGATTTGATAATTCGAGCGAATTGACCTCGATAATTTTTGGTCAAGCTTACGCCATCAATTATCACATCGTAGACTCCCCATTTGTTATGTTTCTTAAGAAGACGATAATCTAGGGGAATTTGTACTTTCGCCGACACCACTTTTGTTTGAACTTCCGCAAAGTCTCCTTTCAGCCGTTCCTTCAGATACTTCACCGGCTGTCCAGAATAACCATCAATATTCCCTGCATACGATTGGGTTAAAAACTGTTGGAATAATTCGACAAATTCTTGTTGTTTCTCGACACTGAGTTTCTTCCATTGTGCGGCGAGCGTGCGCTTCGCCATCTCTTCATAGTCAAATCGCTTCCCAATAATGTCTTCTAATTTCTCCCGGCGTTCGGTATCTCGAGATGGGTCTTTTAGGGTTTTATCTCCAAGGACGGCAAACACCTCATCGATTGTCTCTTTGACAACTTGTGTCGGCATACCCTCTCCCCATGCCATGGAAAAACATATGAGGGAAAGTAGGACTATTCCCAAACTCGTCAAATAGGGAGTGAACTTTGCCCCATGGCTTACTTGGCTCGGTCGAGCATCACACTTTCTGATCAATTCAAACGACAAAATCCAGGTCCTTAGCATAACTCCTCCACTTCCCATCAATACCAATCATTATTCCACATTGCCATGGATAAATTGGCTAATGACTTGCTCTAAATCAATGCCAGATTCCGTATCAACAATCGTTCCACCCTTGGATAAGAGATCGCCCGCTCCTCCTGGAGAAAGTCCCATAAATTTCTCCCCAATAATCCCGCGAGTTTTAATGGACGCAATAGCATCATTATACACCGTAATGCCCTCTTCTATCGCTAATACGACTTGTGCCTGATCCTCATTCAGGACAATAGACTTAACGCGGCCAACTTCGACTCCCGCAATTTCGACAGATGCCCCTTTTTTTAATCCCGAACTCGACGAAAAATCTGCAGTGAGTTCATAATAATCCCCGCTTACCAGCTCTAATTTTCCCAACTTAATCGCGAGATAACCTAAGCAGAGAATCCCGACGAGCACAAACAATCCGACCACAAACTCTAATTTTCCACGTTCCATCATACCATCACCTGAGTAAAAAATTGTTTGGTCATTCACACCTCCTCGGAAGAAATGTTACCCAGCTACCAGCAAATAATGTGAATCATTCTTCCTTATGATGCGGCCATAGAACCCGGAACTGAAATAAATTCATGAACCAAAGGGTCTGATAACCTTTGAAATTCAGCTGAACCCTCCATCGCAAGTATTTTCCCATTCTTCAGCATAGCGACCCAATCAGAGATGGGGAAAATTTTGGGAATTTCATGACTGACCATAATCGCCGTAAACCCAAACGTTTTGTGCATCGCGAGAATCAGATCATGAATCGTATGAGCCATTAATGGATCTAAACCAGTCGTGGGCTCATCAAATAAAATGATTTCCGGCCCCATCACCAGAGCTCTTGCTAATCCCGCTCGCTTTTTCATCCCACCACTCAGTTCAGCAGGAAACTTATGCCCCATTTCTCCCAACCCAACTCGCACTAACATTTCCGGCACATATCGTTGAATATCGGACTTGGAAACCAAGCGCTTTTCTCTCAATGGGAATGCGACATTATCAAAGACATTCATGGAATCGAACAGCGCAGCCGACTGAAACAACATGGAAAATTTCTTCCGAATCTCATTCAATTCTCGATCATGGATTTGGGCAATGTTCACACCATCAACCAACACCTGCCCTCGATCAGGCCTCATCAACCCAATCATGTGTTTTAACAACACACTTTTCCCCTCACCACTAGGACCAATAATTGTTGTGATGTCGCCTTTAGGAATGCCCAAATCCACTCCTCGTAGAACAGGCTGACCCCCAAGTGTTTTTTCAACCCCTTTTAATTGAATAATAATTGATGCCCCCATTTCGAAAATACCACTCTCTACAAAAGGACTGATGTTAGAAAATAATCCCATACCAAAATGAGCACCGACGCCAACACGACAGATTCGGTGGTGGCTTTCCCTAACCCTTCAGCACTCATTTTCGTAAAATACCCCTTATAACAGCAGACCCAACTGATAATGAGGCCAAAACTAATCGACTTCAATATTCCACCATACACGTCTTTCCATTCCACGGCAGATTCAATGGAACTCCAGTAAGACCCTCCACTGATACCCAATAATTTCACTCCAACGAGGTACCCTCCTCCAATTCCCACGACATCAAAAAGAGCAACTAATAGCGGCAAAGAAATAAGTGAAGCGACCATCTTGGGTGTAATTAAATACTGAAGAGAATTGATGGCCATCGTTTCCAAAGCATCAATTTGTTCGGTAATCCGCATAATACCAATTTCTGCGGTCATCGCGGACCCCGCCCGAGCGGTCACCATCAACGCCGCAAGCACAGGACCTAATTCGCGAATCATACTTAAGGCAACAGCCGAACCCAGGAGTCCTTCTGATCCAAATTTCCTCAAAGAATAGTACCCTTGAAGAGCCAAAACCATTCCAGTAAAGAGCGCTGTCAAAATGACGACAAACGTTGATTTATACCCAACAAAGTGCATTTGTTTGGTGATCTGAAATAACCGGAACGGCGGCCGAAATAACCACCCAAATGACCGCAACAAGAACAAAACCATGGCACCCATTTCTTGGATTTGTGCAATGACTCGAGCTCCGATGCCTTGAATGATGGACATACGCTATAACTTGCCGCTTAAAGGAGTTGATGGTTTTGGCATAGTCGATATGGCAGAGAAAAATGCCCCAAAAAATCGTGTCAGTTGTCGCGACGCCTGTTTCGAATGCCGATACAAATCAAGGAAGCCTTTCCAACACCTCGGTGTCGTTAAAACTTGAATGCCTCCTGACATCCAACCGGATGGCGAAAGAAAGAGATTAAAGTCTACTGGCAAATCCTCGTTGACGCCATCAGAAATCGTCCGAACAATCAGAAATGGTAGGCCATGTCTCTGCGCGACTTGACCGATGGCCGCACTTTCCATATCGACTCCTATGGCACCTGTGGAAGCGTTTAATTTATGCTTGTCCATCGAATGAGTAAGCACACGATCCACGCTCACAAATCTTCCGGTTCGTAAAGATCCGCGTCCCTTCCAATTAAGACTCAACGCTGTTTGGACCCAACCAGGATGACACGAAATTCGTTGTGGGGAGAGTAGGGTATGGGACGCCGTGCTCGGCTCTCTACAAACTTCTTTCCCAATAAGTACCGACCCAATAGGGCCCGTATCAAGATCCCCGGCAAAACCCGTGGAGATCAGGACATCCCATGATGCCCTAGCAAGAAGTTGATTCGCACTTTTTCGAGCTTTGGCAGGGCCTATACCTGACTGTATTAGCAGAATATGTAGTCCCTGCTCGTTACTTGCTAACGCCCGATAACCATAATGAGAAACGGGGTGAGGGGCTCGAAGGGCACGGGCAACGGCATAAAATTCTATTCTGGTTGCCGTCACTATCGCGATTCTGGTCAGAATTGGCTCCCAGCATCATCGTTTAAACAAGACAGAATGGATCTGGAGCAAAACTTACACTAATCTTCGTTGACGTCGGGATGCCTGAGCGGCTTTGCGCAACTGGTCAGCTTTGGCTTCCCCAGTTATTTTAACATTTCGATACATGCCCAAGGCCCATATGGGGAAGTATTTAAAATACCCATGATATCTTAAGTAAAAAACTCGTGGAAACCCTGTCCCTGTATGGAAAGGTTCATCCCACACACCGTCATCCCGTTGATGGCGAATCAGCCAATTCACACCGCGAACTACACTTAGGGAGTCGGATTCTCCAGCTTGAAGCAAAGCCATGAGAGCCCATGCAGTTTGTGAGGAAGCACTTTCTCCCTGCCCGGCAGTGGCAACATTGGCATACGACTCACAACTCTCACCCCAACCGCCGTCAGAATTCTGGACAGATTCTAACCAAGTGACGGCTTTTTGAACCCACGGGGCCATCATATCCACTCCAATTGCCCGCAATCCGGAAAGCACACACCATGTCCCATAAATGTAATTGACCCCCCAACGCCCATACCAACTCCCATTGAGTTCTTGTTCCATTCGTAAAAATTCGAGGGCAGGGCCAACTGCCTGATGTGACTGGTCATACCCCAGCGTACCCAGCATTTCTAAACAACGGCCGGTTAAGTCGGCCGTGCTGGGATCCAACAAAGCCTGATGATCGGCAAAGGGGATTTTATTAAAGATAAGTTTATTATTATCTTTATCGTACGCACCCCAACCCCCATCAGACCCTTGCATAGCCAAGGCCCAACGAAACCCTCGCTGAAGTACTTCATCAAAGTCTTGGGGTTCAGCTTGATGAATTTTGGCCATAGCAGTTACAACGGCAGCTGTATCATCAACATCTGGATACCAATCATTTTCATATTGAAAGCTCCATCCCCCTGGTTTTGCTTCTGGGGACGACACAATCCAATCACCAACCTTAAGGGATTGCCGAGATCGTAACCAGACATCCGCCTTCTTTAAGGCGGGGTGATTGAGGTCAACTCCACTTTCAATGAGCGCATTCATCGTTAAAGCCGTATCCCAGACGGGAGAATGGCACGGCTGTAAATGCAGCATACTCGGTGTCGTGGAATTTGCAGAATTGGAATAAATGACGAGTTCTTCAATTTCACCTAAGGTTTTTTGAATGATAGGGTGGTCAATCGCATACCCCATTGCCCTGAGGGCAATAATTGAATTTAACATAGCAGGGAAAATGGCTCCCAGCCCGCCCTCACCATCCATATGGTCGATCAGCCAACGCTCGGCTTTTTTTAATGCTTTTTTTCTCAGAGATTTAATGGGATAGGATTCGTAAAGCCGAAGAAGACTATCCACCCACACGAAAAAATTTCGCCAACTGAGCAATGTCGAATCACGGTGCAAGGGGGGAACCTGCGAAAAGTCCACGGTATTCAGAGGCATTAGAAAGAGTTCTTCGATGCCCTGCTCTTTGGAAATAGGGCAGAGGGGGCGATGGGCAAATATGATTAAAAGAGTGATAATAGTAACCCGAGACCAGTAGGAAACCGCATACAGATTAAAATAAAACCATTGTGGGGTTAGGAAAATCTCAGGTGGCATACAGGGAATCCCACGCCACTCATATTGGCCAAACAATGCTAACGTTATTTTCGTAAAGACATTGGCTTGAGTCACGCCACCTTTCTGTAGAATGAGATCTTTGGCTCGCTGCATCACAGGTTCATCAGATGCCACCCCAGCCAATTTCAAGGCAAAATAGGCCTTGACCGTCGCGCTAATGTCTGCAGGTCCACCAGAAAAAATAGGCCACCCACCATCCTCAAGTTGCGTATGAAGAAGATAACGCGCAGCTTTTCGTTCTCGTTCAGCATCAACTAATCCCAAAAATCGACGAAGCATGACATATTCCGATGTCAAAGTCGTATCCGCTTCCAATTCCTCAACCCAGAAACCTTGATCCAAATCCTGCTTGCTCAGCAACCATTGCTCCCCTTTTTGAAGAGCAGAGTCCAACGCCTCCATATGCCCAAGGTGGGCGCTGCGTTGGGTGGAAATATCCCCAGAAACCACTGGATGCAAATTATGGGAAACCAGTTTCAGTGAAGGTGGAATTTTCTTCACTCGTTGCTTGCGTAGTCTTGGAACAAGGGTCTCAAAGAAACTTCCCGTTACCCGCACGATAAACTGTTTCAATAATTTCATATTCGCGTCCCAAGAACCCTTTACTGATCCTAAAGATGTATGTTTTTGGGGGACACTTACTAGACAAGCCCAGGAGCAGGATATAAAAAGCCCCAGTCTGAAGCGGGGCTTATACCGAATGGGACGAAGGCTGTCAAGGAATGGTTCCCGTCAGCACCTTCTTTTGTAACACAACTTATCGATTATGTCGAAAGTAACACAATTTTTTCACGATGCTGTGTAACCAGTCGAGTGCCATTTCTGGTATCAAACACCACGGGAGCATGATCCACGATCATCTGATAATCAAAAATTGAATGCGCTGTCAAAATTAAGGCACAGGCGCTTTCTTCTAAGAGCTCTTTTGTCACAGATTGCGTTTTATATTGTTGAGCTCCAATTCTCAAAGAAGGAGAATAGGGATCGACATATTGCAAGACCGCCCCTTCCTTCTGGAGCAATTCCATCACTTTGGTCGCTGGAGATTCCCGAGGATCTTCAATATCTGCTTTGTAAGTCACGCCTAGGACTACAATTGTTGCACCTAGCAAGCATTTCCCCCTTTGATTCAACGTTCGTTGAAGTTTGTTCAGGACAAAGTAGGGCATGTTCTCATTGATTTCGCCTGCCAACTCTATGAATCGTGTATGCACATCATATTCCTTGGATTTCCAGGCCAAGTAATACGGGTCCAAAGGGATACAATGTCCACCAACCCCAGGGCCCGGGTAAAAAGCCATAAACCCAAAGTTTTTAGTAGCGGCAGCATCAATGACTTCATACACATTAATGTTCATCCGCTCACATAACATTGTCAGTTCATTCACCAGTGCAATATTCACTGATCGAAATACATTTTCAAATACTTTGGCCATTTCGGCCACTCGCGGAGAACTGAGGGGGAAAATTTTGACGATAGACTGTTCATAAAA